>CAMASU010000271.1 GCA_945861105.1 Synechococcus sp. UW140 | reverse complement strand
TGGAAATGGTCCTGGTGGGCCGGGTCAACAAGCAGATCGTCAATGGCCTCCACCAGGTGGGGGGCCGGGCGGTGGGCCTCAGCGGCGCCGACGGTGAACTGGTGCGGGCCCGCACCCACGGTGACGGCTCCCTTGGTCTGGTGGGGGATGTGGCCCGGGTCGATCCCTCGGTGCTCATTCCCCTGCTCGACCGCGGCTACATCCCGGTGATCTCGAGTGTGGCCCCCAACGCCGAAGGCCAGCCCCACAACATCAATGCCGACCTGGTCGCCGGGGAGCTGGCCGCCAGCCTGGATGCCGAGAAGCTGGTGCTGCTCACCGACACGCCGGGGATCCTGAAGGAACGCAGCGATCCGCAATCGCTGATCCGACAGCTGACCCTGAGTGAAGCCCGCCAGCTGATCAGCGACGGGGTGGTGGCCGGTGGCATGACCCCCAAGACCGAATGCTGCATCCGCGCCCTGGCCCAGGGGGTGGCGGCGGCCCACATCATCGATGGCCGGGTGCCCCACGCCCTGCTGCTGGAGGTGTTCACCAACGCCGGCATCGGCACGATGCTGGTGGGCCGCAACTGCTGAGATCCACCGATGGGGGCGCCGGCGCACGACGACCAGGGGCTCCGGCAGGCCAGGCTGCTGCTCGAACGGGGCGACTATCGCGGTGCCCTGGCCCTGCTGGAGCCCCTGGCCGAGGCCTGGCCGGTGACCCTTGAGGCTGGCGCCGAGCTGCGGCTGCTGATGGCCACGGCCCACCAGGGTCTGGGGCAGCGACAGCAGGCCGTGGCCTGCTGTCGGGCAGCGGCGGCGGGTGGCAGCCGCTGGAGGCGCCAGGCCGAGGCGGTGCTCGAAATCCTTGAAGCGCCCGAGCTGCGACGGCCCGCCGAGTGGGGCCTCACCCTGCCCCGACTGGAGGAGGCCGCCCCCCTGGAGGGACGGCGGGGCGGCGGCGGGGCCCGGCGAAGCTCCGGGTCACCTCCGCCTGCCGCCCCGGTCGGCCGCACCCGGGCCCCCGTCGGCTTCGCCCTGGTGGCCACGGCCCTGCTGCTGCTGCTCACCGTGCTGCTGGCGGGGTGCCTGCGCATCGAGACGACCCTGGAATTTCCTGCCCCTGGCCGGGTGCGGCTGGAGCAGCAGCTGCTGGATGCCAGTGGGCGGGAGCTGCGGGATGGCAGGCAGACCGTCGCCGTCCTCACCCCCCGCCAGCTGCGGCAGCGCCTGACCAGCGAGGCAGAGCGGGCGGCGATGGTGCTGGGTCGACCGCTGCCGCCCCCCGAACTCGACTGGCACGAACGCAACTGGCTCGTGGGCGTGTGGCAGCAGATCGAGCTGCGCTGGGACCTCAGCAGCCTGGACCCGGTGGCCGGCCTGGAACTGCCCCTGCATCTGCGGCCCCTGACCGCCCCCGCCGTGCGGCTCGCCGAACCGATCCCCACCGACGACGACCCCGCCGGCGGCCGCCTCTGGCAGCTGCAACCCGGGGCGGTCAACCGGCTGCAGCTGGCCTGCTGGCGCTGGAGCGCCCTGGGGCTCGGGGCGGTGGCGATCGGGGCGGCGGTGCTGCTGGTGCTGGTGCTGCAGCGGCTGCTGCCCTCAGCGAACGGCTAAAGCTCGAGGGGGTCGGGGTCGATGGTGAGGTGCACCGTCCGGGGCAGCGAACGGCGCAGCTCGGCTTCGGGTGGCAGGGGCAGGGGACTGTCGGCGGGGCCGTGCAGGAGCAGCTGCCAGCGGCTGAGACCGGCGATGCGGCTGCGGGGGGCAGGGGCCGGCCCGATGGCCTGCCAGGCCGTGCCCGCCAGCCCGGGCTCCAGCAGGGTGCGGGTGCCGGCGGCGGCGCTGGCGGTGACGCTGGCCTGGGGGCCGGCGAAGCGCAACAGGCAGGCCCGGGCGAAGGGCACCAGCCCCGCCTGCTGCCGCAGGGCCGCCTCTTCGTCGAGGAAACGGCCATAACGCCCGTCGACGAGGTGGCGGATGACCCGATGGTCAGGGCTGTAGGTCTGCACGATCACCTCGCCGGGCCGCTCACCGCGGCCGGCCCGGCCGGCGAGCTGCAGCAGCAGCTGCAACGCTTCCTCGGCGGCCCGCAGGTCCGGTCGGTGCAGCTGCCCATCGGCCGCCAGGACGGCCGCCAGGGTGACCCGGGGCAGGTCCATCCCCTTGGCCAGCATCTGGGTGCCCACCAGCACATCCGCCCCGCCTTCGGCGAAGCACTGCAGCAGGCGTTCATGGCCGTCGCGACCGCGGGTGCTGTCGCGATCGAACCGCAGCAGCCGCAGACCTTCGAGCTCCCCGGCCAGCTGGTCCACCACCCGCTGGGTGCCGGCACCGAAGGGGCGAAACGCCGTGGACCCGCAGCTGCCGCAGCGGGACTCCACCTCCTGGCGGTGATCGCACCAGTGGCAGCGCAGCCAGCTGCTGCCGTCGCGGCGGCGGTGCACCGTGAGGCTCACATCGCAATGGGGGCACGGCACGGCTTCGCCGCAGCTGCGGCAGCTGAGGAAGGTGCTGTAACCCCGCCGCGGCACCAGCACCACCGCCTGCTCCCCCCGCTCGGGCAGGCCAGCGAGGCGATCCAGCAGCGGCCGACTGAGCAGGCGCCGGTGACCGTCGGCCAGTTCACCCCGCATGTCCACCACCAGCACCCGGGGCAGGGGGCGGTCCTCGATGCGGGTGGGCAGCTGCAGTAACCGCAGCCCCCCGCCGGGCTCGACCGCGCGCCGCCAGGTCTCGAGCCGGGGGGTGGCGCTGCCGAGCAGCAGCCGACATCCCTCCAGCTGCACCCGCCGACGGGCCACGGACACCGTGTGGTAACAGGGCATCGGGGATTCCTGTTTGTAGGAGCCGTCGTGCTCTTCATCCAGCACGATCAGGCCGAGCTGCGGCAACGGCAGGAAGATCGCCGAGCGGGTGCCCACCACCAGCAGCGGCGAACCGCGGCGACAGCGACGCCAGGCCTGGGTGCGCTCGCTGTCCCTGAGGCCCGAATGGAAGGCCAGCACGGCGGCATCACCGAAGCGGTG
>CAMASU010000270.1 GCA_945861105.1 Synechococcus sp. UW140 | reverse complement strand
GCCTGCGCACGGAGGCCTCGGCCCGGTTCGAACGGGGAGTGGCCGCCGCCGCCACCCTGGCGGCCGCAGACCGGGCCGTGGCACTGCTCCAACAGCTGTGTGGCGCCACGGTTCGTGACCGTCGCTGGAGCGGAGCGGCCCCCGGGGCCGTCGCCGCCGTGGGCCTGCGCCGCGGCGCCCTCGACCGCCTGCTCGGCCCTCTGCCCACCGACGATGACGCCTTCGCCGCCATCCCGGACGAAACCGTCGTCGCCACCCTGGAGCGCCTCGGCTGCAGGGTCAGCCCCGATGACGAGGGCTGGCAGGTGACACCCCCCCCGTCCCGGGCCCAGGACCTGCAGCGGGAGGTGGATCTGATCGAGGAGGTGGCCAGACTGATCGGCTACGACCGCTTCGGGCTGCATCTGCCCGATCCCGTGGAACCCGGCGGTCTGGATGACCCATTGATGGTGCTGCGGCGCCTGCGGGCTGCCCTGCGCAGTCAGGGGCTGCAGGAGCTCTGCCATCTGTCCCTGGTGCCCACCGACGGGGACCGTCGCGATCAGGTGTGCCTGCACAATCCGCTGCTGGCGGAGACCAGCAGCCTCCGCCAGCAGCTGCTGCCGGCCCTGCTGCAGGCCGCAGTCCGCAATCTGCAGGCCAGCCGCCCCGGGTTCTGGGGATTCGAGCTCGGTCACTGCTTTGTGCAGACCCCCGACGGACCCCGCCAGGAACTGCGCCTGGCGGCCGTTCTGGCCGGCGAGAACCGCTCGGAACGCTGGACCAGCAGTGGCCATGATCGCCAGCCGGACTACTGGCAGGCCCGGGGAATCATCGCCGCCGCCATGGCCGAGATCGGCCTGAGCCTGCAGGACCGTCGCCTGAGCGATGATCCGCAGCTCCATCCGGGCAGGGCGGCCACCCTTGTGCTGGAAGGCAGACCCCTGGGACGCTTCGGTGCCCTGCACCCCGCCGAAGCCGAACGGCTGGACGTCCCTGGCGTGATTCATGTGCTCGACCTGGCGGTCGATCCGCTGCTGAAGGCCGCCACACGGCCCCCACGGCTGATACCGACCTTTGCCCCCTATCCGGTGGTCCCGGCCAGCGAACGGGATCTGGCCTTCGTCGTCAGCGCCGATCTGGACGCGGCGGCGGTTCTTTCACAGCTGGCCAAGACCGGCGGTGCCTTGCTGGAAGGGGTGGAACTGCTGGACCGCTACACAGGCAGCCCGGTGCCCAGTGGCTCCTGCAGCCTGGCGGTGCGTCTGCGGTTCCGCGATCCGGCAGCCACCCTCACGGATGATCAGGTGGATCCGGTGCTGGAACGCCTGCGGCAGGTGCTGGTGGAGCGTTTCAACGCCGATCTGCGCTCCTGACCAGACAGGCCACCGCTTCGCAGTGGGTGGTCTGGGGAAAAAAATCAAGCGGTTGCACCCACTCCAGCGACAGCTGACCATCCCTGGTGAGCTGGGCCAGGTCCCGGGCCAGGGTGGCGGGGTTGCAGCTGACGTAGGCCAGCCGTTCCGGTGGGTCCACAAGAATCGCCTCCCGCACCGCTGTCTCCAACCCCTTGCGGGGGGGGTCCAGCAGCAGGGCACGGCTGTCTGGCAACCACTCCGGCAGCAGCTGCTCGACAGCTCCCACCAGGATCTTCACCCGTTCCAGTCCATTGAGCTGGGCGGCCAGTTCGGCCAGTTCGACACTGGTGCGGTGACGCTCGAAGCCGACCAGATCGATGCCCGGGGCCAGCAGGGGCAGGCTGAGGCTGGCACTGCCGCAGTAGGCATCGAGCAGCCGGTCGCCGGAGCGCAGGTCAAGGGCCTCCCGCAACAGGGGCAGCAGTCGCTCGGCCTGGGGCGTATGCACCTGATGGAACGTGTCGATGGCCACGGGAACGGTGCAGCCTCCAAAGCGGTCAAGCAGCCAGGGGCGGCCGGCCACCAGACGCTCCCTGGCTCCGAACAGCACGTTGGTGGGCCGGGGCTGCAGATTCAGCACCACACCCACCAGTTCGGGCCACCGCCCCATCCACTCCGCCGCCAGCTCCTCAAGGCCTGGCAGGTCGTCACGCGCGGCGATGAGCCCCACCAGGAGATCGCCGCTGTGGTGACCCACCCGCAGCACCAGGTGACGCAGAACGCCCTGGCCGGTGGCTTCGTCGTAGACGGGCCAGCCAGCCGACGAGAGATCGCCGCAGAGGGGGGCGATCAGACGGTCGATGCGCTCATCGAGCACCGGACAGCGGTCGACTGGCACCAGCTCGTGGCTGCCCCTGCGGTAGAACCCCGCCTGCAGGCAGCCACCGTCATGGCGCAGGGGCAGGATCGCCCGGTTGCGGTACGCCAGGGTGGCCTCCGCCGCAAGAATCGGCCGCACGGTGGGGGCCAGACCGCCGACCCGCTGCAGGGTCCGCCGCAGCTGCTGCTCCTTCCAGTTGGCCTGGGACGCATCGGCCCAATGCTGGAGGCTGCAACCACCGCAAGCACCGGCCACAGGGCAGGGGGGCTCTCGACGGTCGGGGGCGGCCACGAGCAGATCCTGCAATTCCCCATGGCGGAAGCGCTGCCCCTGGCCAGTGATCAACGCCCGGACCCGCTCCCCGGGGAGCGCACCGGGGACAAGCACCGGCAACGGGTCCCGCTCGACGCCCTCGGGCGGCGCCGCAATCCCATCACCCTCCAGGCTGAGATCGCGGACGATCAGCTCGAGGGGGGCCTCGCGAAACTCCGGGGTCGCGGCAGGGGGATCGGCGGTGGTGGTCACCCCTGCACCCTAGAAGCCCGTCGCGTTACAGCTCGCGGCGAAACGGCCCCCAGGGGAGGGAGTGCCGCTGTCGGGTCCTTACACTGCGTCAGGCTCCGGGACTGCCATGAGCGTTGTTCGCGATCTGATCCTCGTCGCAGATGATGAGCTGCGGTATCCAAGCAGCGGAGAACTGCGCTCCATGGCTGACTTCCTCAGTGGTGGAACCCAGCGCATCCGCATTGCCAAGATCCTCACCGAGAACGAGCGCAAGATCGTCGACCAGTCGGCGAAGGTTCTCTT
>CAMASU010000269.1 GCA_945861105.1 Synechococcus sp. UW140 | reverse complement strand
AAGCGGGCGGGGGGGGCCCCGGGGAGCACCAGCGGTGGGGTCCCGGGCGCCACCGCCCCCGCCTCGAAGAAACGGCGCCCCACCATCACGTCTCCGCCCACCACCAGGCGAACGGTGCCGGGGGCAGCGGGGGTGAGCCGCACCAGCAGGGGGTCAGCCGTGGTGGCGGCACGGGTGCGGGACAGGTAGGCCGGATGCCGCGCCATCAGCCATTGGGCGCCATCAGCGGCCGGGAGGCGGAAACGGCCGTCGTCATCGCTGGTTCCAAGGCCCACGGCCGTGCGCAACTCCGCTCCGGCGACGGGTCGGCCGGCCAGATCCACGACCCGGCCCGTCAGCCAGCCATGCGGTCGTCGCCGTGGCGGGCCAGCGCAGCTGCTGGGCAGCAGCAGCACCATGCCGAGCAGGAGCGGCCAGCAGCGACCGACGGGACGGATCAGCGGGACAGCCATGGGCGCCAGGTTGGCCAGGGGGGGCGCCCGTGGTGGACGGCTGGGGCAGCCAAGGGGTCGATCCACAGCAGGGGCCGTGGAGCGGCACCAGCGACCACAACCTGGCGGCAGTGCCCAGAGCGGCTTGGGTGTCTTTCTTCTCTACGCAGGGCTGGTGGTGCTGCACAGCGCCTGGGCGGTGGCCGACGAACGCCGCTTCGGACAGCACCGGGATGCGATCCCCTGGCGGGTGCATGTCAATGGCATCCGCGGCAAGTCAACGGTGACCCGCTACCTGGCAGCGGTCTTCCGCGCAGCGGGCTGGCACACCTTCGGCAAGACCACCGGCAGCGCCGCCCGGGTGCTGACCCCCAGCGGGGCCGATGCCGACGTCGACCGGCGTGGTTACCCCGATGTGGGCGAACAGGTGCGCCTGCTGCGGGCCTTCGCCCGCCAGGGCGCCGAAGCGGTGGTGATGGAGTGCATGGCCGTGAACCCCCTCTACGCCCGTTGGCTGGAGGAACGCGTGGTGCAATCCCACGTCGGTGTGATCACGAATGTGCGGATCGACCACACCGACTACCTGGGCGACACTCTTGAGGCGATTGCCGGTTCCCTGGCGCTCACAATCCCCCGCAATGGTGTCGTCATCACCGCCGAACAGCGACCGGCCCTGCTGACGATCCTGCAGCACAATGCCCAACGCCGTGGGTCCCGCCTGATTCATGCCTGTGGTGACACGGTTTCCACGGCAGATCTGCGGGGATTCACCCATTTCGCCATCGAAGACAACGTGGCCATCGGGTTGGCCATGGCCGAGTTACTGGGACTGCCGCGGCCGTTGGCCCTGGCGGCGATGCAGGCTGCCCCCCCGGATCCCGGCGCCATGCGCCTGCAGGCGCTGCACTGGCGAGAACGGCCGCTGGTGTGGGCCAACCTGTTCGCGGTCAATGACCGCGAAAGCTTCGTCGACCTGAGCCAACGGCTGAGGGTCCTGCACCCTGGGCACCGGCGCATCGTGATCCTCAACAACCGCCTGGACCGTCCGACCAGAGTTGAACTGTTCAGCACCCTCGCCATTGAACTCGAAATGGACGACATCGTCAGCTTCGGCGACTACGAAGAGACGGTGAACCAATGCTGCCGCCGCCAGGGACGCGACGTGATCAACCTGGGCAACGACTCCCCCTTCCGCAACAGTGATGCGGGCACACTGCTGGATGCCGCGCTGGGCGCCGCCCCCCCCGGGCAGCCGGTGCTGCTGATCGGCACGGTGAACATTCACACCCCCCAGGCCGAGGCTCTGCTGCAGCTGTTTGAGGATCTGGAAGCCCAATGATGCTGCAGGCCATCAGCACTCCGGAGGTGCAACGGCTGGCCCTGGCCTACGGCACTCTGCTGGCGTTGGCCTACAAGGAACGGATGGGAATCCTCCCCGGCGGCATCATCGTGCCGGGGCTGGTGGTGGTGCTGGGTCTGCTCTCGCCGCTCTGGTGCCTCACCGGCCTGGTGCTCGCGCCACTGTTGCTGTTGGTCTACCGCCGCTGGCTGCAGCGACCCGAGCACATCCGGCGATCACCGATGTATTTCCTGGCCGGCCTTTCGCTGCTGGTGAGCAACCTGGTGGCCCTGGCCTACATCCGCCTGGGCTGGCTGCCGCCCTCCCTCGATGAGCTCAGCGGCACCCTGCTGCCTGGGATCCTGGCCTGCACGCTGCACCGTCAGCAACCTGCCCGGGTGTTGCGGGGGCTGGCGCTGACGACCCTGGCCACCGCCGTGCTGCTGCTGCTCACGGTGCTGCTACTCCAGCACCTCGGCATCGATCTCGACGTCATCGCCCGGGCCTATGCCGCCTATGGCCCCGAGCCTGTGCTGCGGCTCCAGGCCCATGGCCTCAGCTTTGCCCTGGCGCTTCTGGTGGGTTTCCTGCTGTATCGGTCCAGCGGCCTGCGGCCCGGTGGCTATGTGGTGGCCCCGGTGGCGGCGGCGCTGCTGCGCCAGACCACGAGCGCCGTGTTCCTGATCCTTGGCTGTGCTCTGGTGATGGCCATGCTGCGGCTGCTGGAGGCCCAGAGCCTGACTGTGGGCCTGCGCCGCTACGGCGCCGCCCTGTTGTTCAGCATCCTCTGGGTCTGGGGGGTCGAGCTGTGGTGCCTGCAACGGGGGGTGGCGGTGCTGCCGTTCCAGGGCAATCACCTGTTCGTGATCATCGCCATGGCGTCCTATGCCAACGACCTTGTGCTGCAACCGCCGCGACGGGTGCTGCCGTTGATGGCGGTGTCGGTGCTGGTGGCCCTGGCGGTGCAGCAGCTGCTGGCCCTGCTGCTGCCTCAGTACTGAGGGCGCCAGCGGGCGGCGGCCAGGCAGCGGCGGGCACCGGCGGCATCCGTGGCGCGGCTGGCCAGCCCTTCGGCCACGGCGGCCAGGGCAGCGGCTTCCGCCACCGCCGCCGACACCGCCTGCACCTCGCGGAGGGGCGGCATCAGCGAGGCTTCGGGATCGGCCGCGGCGGGAATCCGCTCGGCGAGGGCCCCAAGGGCGGCATCGATCATGCCGTCGCTGATGGCGCGGGCCCCGACGGCCACGGCGGCAAACCCCAGACCGGGGAA
>CAMASU010000268.1 GCA_945861105.1 Synechococcus sp. UW140 | reverse complement strand
AATCTACCGATGCCGCACCGGGCCCATGGGCTGGATGCCCCTCACCGCCGCCGCCCTGGTGCTCACCGCCCAGCTGACGGGCGAACCATGGAAACCCTGCGCCTTCAACGACACGCCCATCGACTGTCGCGAACGCCACCGCGGTGACGCCCTGCAGGTGGAATGGCGCGACGGCCAGGCAATGACCTACCTGCGCCTGCCCCAACCCACGACCAACGGCCAGGCGCAGTACCGCGACCGGCTCGGTGGCCTCTGGCAGATGGAACTGCTGCCCCAGGGCAACCGGGTGCTCACCCACACCAGCAATGGCAACCGCATCGTGCTGCCGCTGCGGCCCGACGACGGCCAACAGACCATGGCGCCAGCGCCGCTGCCCTCGTGGCGTGAAGGGCCCGTTCGCCAGGCGCTGCTGAGCTGGCTGCAGCGGGTCACCGATCCGGCATCGCCCGACCGTGTGCCCGTGGCCGACCGCATTGCCGTCTTTGACAACGACGGCACCCTCTGGCCCGAACATCCGCTGCCGTTTCAGCTGATCTTTGCCCTCGACCAGCTGCCCGAAGCCGAACGGCGCCGGGTGCTGCAGGCAGGCCGTGATCGCGAAAACCTGCAGCAGCTGCTGGCCCGCACCCACACCGGCCTCACCACCAACGAATTCAGCGGCAGGGTGCAGCGGTGGCTGGCCAGCGCCCGCCATCCCCGCTACGGCCGCCCCTACGACCAGCTGGCCTACCAGCCGATGCTCGAACTGCTGGACCTGCTGCGCAGCCATGGCTTCAGCACCTGGATCGTCTCCGGCGGTGGTGCCGACTTTCTGCGGGTGTGGAGCGAACGGGTGTATGGCATTCCGCCGCAGCAGGTGGTGGGCACCACGACCCTCACCCGCTTTGAGCTGCGCAATGGCCGGCCGGTGCTGGTCAAGACCGCCGAACAGCTGCGCATCAACGACGGTCCCGGCAAACCCGCCGGCATTCAGGCCTTCATCGGCCGGCGGCCCCTGGCGGCCTTCGGCAATTCGGATGGCGATCTGGCCATGCTGCAGTTCACAACCATGGCGGCCGAACGGCCGACCCTCGGCCTGATCGTGCATCACACCGATGCCGCCCGCGAATACGCCTACGACAGCCACTCCACCAGCAGCGGCCGCCTGCAGGAGGCCCTGCGTCAGGCACCCGACCAGGGCTGGCTGGTGGTCGACATGGCCCGCGACTGGTCGGTGCTGTTCCCTCCCCCACCATGACCCTGCCCCCCCTGCGCCCCTGCCTGCTCAGCGGTGGCGCAAGCCGGCGGATGGGTCGCGACAAGGCCCTGCTGCCCCACCCCGACGGTGGCACCTGGCTCACGCGCACGCTGCAGCTGCTGCAGGCTCTGGGCGAGCCGGTGACACTGCTCAGCCGCCATGCCAGCCACCTGACCCTGGCCGAAGCCCTGGGGGTGACCGCCATCGCCGAACCACCGCCATGGGACGGGCCCCTGCGGGCCCTGGCGCGGCTGATGGACCACCACCCCGATCAACGGTTGCTGCTCTGCCCCGTCGACATGCCCCACCTCGATGGCGCCAGCCTGCAGGCCCTGGTGGCCGCCAGTGACGCCGCCCCCGACACCATCCAGCTGGCCCACGATGGCGAACGGCTGCAGCCACTGCTGGCGGTGGTGCCTGCCACCGCACCGCTGCGCGCCCACCTGGCGGCCGCCGTCGACCACGGCGAACGGCGCCTGCAGCACTGGCTCAGTGCACACCCGTGCACAGCACTGCCGCTGGACCCCCGCGCCATTCGCAACGTGAACCGGCCGGAGGTTGCTCAGGCCTTCGGGTCGGCCACCTGCGAAACGCCGTGGGCACAACGATCCAATTCGGCCTCCACCAGCGCCAGCAACACAGCCCGTGGCGCCGGCAACAGAAACGGCCCTTCTTCGTAACGCGCGGCGACCGCCTGCTGGGCAGTAAACCCCCAGTCCTTGTCGGGGTACGCCCCATCGAGCGTCAACCGCAGACTGCGGCGGCGACATACAACACCCGCCCCTCCCGCGCCACGTCACCGAACACATGCCAGCGGGACCCGCTGAGGCGCTGGGCATCGGCGGTGCCAGCCATGACCAGGTCAACCTTCACCCCAAGCCGACCCAGCGCCCCATGAAAGCGCCTCCAGCAGGCCAGCTTGTCGGTGGGTGGAAGCTGGGGCTGACGCACGATCACCGCGAGATCGAGATCAGAGTCGGGTTGTGCCTCACCCCGGGCCCGCGAACCGAACACCACCACGGCCTGCACATCAGGTTCGGCGCAAAGGCGCGCGAGTGCGGCACCACAGCGGTGGGGATCCAGACCCGGCCCCAGCTCGGGACTGGGGTCGAGCGGTTGGGGGTGGCACCAGGGAATCGCCGGTGGCGTGAACGGTGCAGCCGTAGAACCAGCCATGCCAGAACGCTACCGCCGGCGATAGCGTGCCCACCATGGTCAGCGACCAGCTCCACCGGCCCCTGGGGGTGCTGCGCCTGTCGCTCACGGCCCGTTGCAACCTGGCCTGCCCCTATTGCCTGCCCGATGGCCACGAGCCGCCGGGGCTGCTGAACCATGACCAGCGGCTGGCGGTGATCGGCGCCGCAGCCGCCCTGGGGGCCCATTGTCTGCGGCTCACGGGCGGTGAACCGTTGCTGCATCCAGGTGTCGAGGCCCTCGTGGCCGCCGCTCGCCCGCTGGGCCTGGCCGCCATTGCCCTCACCAGCAATGGTGCGCTGCTCAGCGCCGAACGGGCCCAGGCCCTGCGGGCCGCCGGCCTCGACCGGCTCACCATCAGCCTGGATGGCACCACGGGGGCCGCGGTGGCGACGATGGCGGGGCTGCGGGGCGGCGCCACAGCCGGCGAAGAGCTGCTGGCGCGGGTGCTGGCGGCCCTCGACCATGCCGCAGCGGCGGGGTTCGATCCGAGCAGCGGTGCGTTGAAGCTCAATGCCGTGATCCAGCGGGGCCGCAACGACGACCAGCTGCTGCCCCTGGCGGCCCTGGCCCGGGAACGGGGCATCGAGCTGCGGCTCATCGAATACATGGACGTGGGCAA
>CAMASU010000267.1 GCA_945861105.1 Synechococcus sp. UW140 | reverse complement strand
GACCACATCCCAGCCGGTCTTGAGGCCACCGTCGGCCCGCAGCAGCACCCTGTCCCTGAGACCGTTCTCCAGCAGGGAGCGGTGCACCTCCGTGAGGCCGAGCTCCCAGGGACCGCCGGCGTGCTTGATCGAGCTCAGGGGCGAGGCGCCGGTGCCGCCGTCATGGCCGGAGATCTGGATGACATCGGCGTTGGCCTTGGCCACACCGGCGGCCACCGTGCCGATGCCGATCTCGGCGACGAGCTTCACCGACACCCGGGCGGCGGGGTTGATCTGGTGCAGATCGTGGATGAGCTGGGCCAGATCCTCGATGGAATAGATGTCGTGGTGCGGTGGTGGTGAGATCAGCGCCACCCCGGGCTTGCTGTTGCGCAACCAGGCGATGTAGGGATCAACCTTGGGACCCGGCAGCTGTCCTCCCTCGCCGGGCTTGGCCCCCTGGGCAACCTTGATCTCCAGCTGGCGGCCGCTGCGCAGGTATTCGGGGGTGACCCCAAAGCGCCCCGAGGCGATCTGCTTGATGGCCGAGCAGGCGGTGTCGCCGTTGCGCAGGCCGCGCAGGGTGGGCAGGGTCGGTGACTGACCCGTGCCATCCACATCGGAGAGCACCCGGAAGCGGGCCGGATCTTCGCCACCCTCCCCGCTGTTGCTCTTGCCGCCGATCCGGTTCATGGCAATCGCCAGCACCTCATGGGCCTCGCGGGAGAGGGCCCCGAGGCTCATGCCCCCTGTGCAGAACCTGCTGCAGAGACTCTCGACGCTCTCAACCTGGTCAAGGGGCAGCGGTATCGCCGCCGGTTGCAGCTCCAGCAGGTCCCGCAGGGCGGTGACGGGCCGGTGTTCCAGCAGGGTGCGGTAGGTCGTGAAGTGGTCATACCCAGGCCCCTGGGCGACCGCGGCATGGAGGGCCTTGGCCATCTCCGGGCTGTTGAGGTGGTACTCGCCACCCGTGCGGTACTGCACGAAGCCCATGAATTCGAGCTTGCTGCGGTTCAGCTCGGGGAAGGCCTTGGCATGGAAGGTGAGGGTCTCGGACGCCAGCTCCGCGAGACTGAGGCCAGCCACCCGACTGGTGGTGCCTGTGAAGGCCTGCTCGATCAGATCGGCACCGATGCCGATGGCCTCAAAGATCTGGGCGCCGTGGTAGCTCGCCAACAGCGAGATTCCCATCTTGGAGAGGATCTTCCGCAGGCCGTCCTCAAGGGCCCGCCGCACGTTCGCCTGGGCCTGGGCGACCGAGAGGTCGGGCAGCTTGCCACGCTCGATCAGGGAGCGGGTGCGGGGGTGGGCCAGCCAGTGGCGGGTGGTCTCCCAGCTGAGCCAGGGACAGACGGCGCTGGCGCCGTAACCGATCAGACAGGCGAGGTGGTGGGTGCTCCAGCACTGGGCCGTCTCCACCACCAGGGAGGTGTGCAGGCGCAGACCCAGCCGCAGCAGGTGATGGTGCACGGCGCCCACGGCCAGGAGGGGGGGCACGTGGGTCGTGGTCGCATCGATGCCGCCGGCGGTCCCATCCGGGGCCCGGCGATCGGACAGCACCAGAATGCAGGCACCACCGCGCACGGCGGCCTCGGCGGCGTTGCGCAGTCGCTCAAGGGCGCTGGCCAGGCCGGCGGGGCCGTCCTCCACCGGGAACAGGGTGGAGAGGGTCTCCTGGGGAAGCCCATGGGAGGCGATCGCTTCCAGCTCCGCCTCATTGAGCACCGGACTCGGCAGGTGCAGCACCGAAGCCGAGGACGGCTCGGGACGCAGGGGGGAGCCCCGGCGCCCCAGGTGCATCTCGAGGCTCATGACGAGCTTCTCGCGCAGCGGGTCGATCGGGGGGTTCGTGACCTGGGCGAAGCGCTGCTTGAAATAGTCGTAAAGCAGATGGGGCTTGCTCGACAGCACCGCCAGGGGAATGTCGTCACCCATGCAATAGGTGGGCTCCTTGCCGGCGCCGGCCATCTCTTCGATCACCAGGTCCAGGTCTTCGGCCGTGAAGCCGAAGGCGGTCTGGCATCGCAGCAGATCAAGGTCCGCCAGATCACGCTCCTCCCGCCAGGCGCCTGGCTCGAGGGAGCGGCGGTGCTCGGCCAGCCAGGCGGCATAGGGATGGCGACCGGCCACTTCTTCCTTGACGTCCCAGTTGCGCAGCAGGCGGCCGTTCTCGAGGTCGACGGCGAGCATCTGACCAGGACCCAGCCGTCCCTTCTCGATCACCCGGGCCTCGTCAATCTCGACGACACCGGTTTCGGAGCCCATGACCACCACCCCATCGTCCGTGAGGCTGTAGCGGGCAGGCCGCAGGCCGTTGCGGTCGAGGGTCGCCCCGACGCTGCGGCCATCGCTGAACACCAGCAGGGCCGGACCATCCCAGGGCTCCTGCAGGCAGGCGTTGTACTCATAGAAGGCCCGCACCTCGGGGCGCGCCTCAAGGTCGGGCTGCTGGCGGAACGCCTCGGGCACAAGGGTGAGCAGGGCCTCGGTGATGGGACGCCCACTGCGCACCAGCAGCTCGAGCATGGCGTCGAGGTTGGCCGAATCGCTGAAAGCTGGATTGACGACCGGGCGGATGTCGTCGGCGGCCTCCCCCCAGACCGCATCCAGGGAGGTCTCGGCGGCCCGGGCCCAGTTGAGGTTGCCCAGCAGGGTGTTGATCTCGCCGTTATGGCCCAGAAGGCGCATGGGCTGGGCCAGGGGCCAGCGGGGCAGGGTGTTGGTGCTGAACCGTCGGTGGTAAACGGCGAAGCTGACGCAGAAGCGTTCATCGCGCAGGTCGGCATAGAACCGGGCCAGCACGACCGAGCGCACCATCGCCTTGTAGACCACCGTGCGGGTGTCGAGCGAGGCCATGTAGAGGTCTGAAGCCGCAGCTCCCCAGGCCTCGCGGGCCCGATCCCCCACCCGTCGCCGCAGGCGGAACAGTAGGGCTTCAAGGGGGCCGTCGCCGGCGTCATCGCCAGCCAGCAGCCATTGCTCGATCACCGGGGCCGTGGCCAGAGCCATCGGGCCCAGCACGGAGCTGTCGACGGGCACCACCCGCCAGCCCAGGCTCTGCAGGCCCAGCCGGGCAGCCTCTTCTTCACAGAACCG
>CAMASU010000266.1 GCA_945861105.1 Synechococcus sp. UW140 | reverse complement strand
CGCGTGGCATACCAGCCCCACGTCGGTCAGAGGACGCTCACCATCAATCCCCCAGACTGAGCCATGCCCCACCGCCACCCCGTGCCCCCTGCCTCCGGGCCAGCGCCGGTGCTGATCACCGCAGAGACCCGCAGCTGGCAACGGTTCCTGCGGGTGCTGGGGCCGGCCTACCTGGTGGCCGTGGGCTACATGGACCCGGGCAACTGGGCCACCGACCTGGCGGCCGGATCCAGGTTCGGCTACCAGCTGCTCTGGGTGGTGGCCCTGTCGAGCCTGATGGCGATGGTGCTGCAGTCGCTCTGCTGCCGGCTGGGGGTGGCGACGGGACTTGACCTGGCCCAGGCCTGTCGCCGGTTACTGCCAGGTCCCTGGCGGCTGCCCCTGTGGCTGCTGGCGGAGGTGGCGATCGTGGCCTGCGACCTGGCCGAACTGATGGGCAGTGCCATCGCCCTGCGTCTGTTGTTTGGCCTCCCCCTGGCCTGGGGGGTGGCGCTGACCGCCTTCGACACTCTCCTGCTGCTGGCGCTGCAGGGGCTCGGCATCCGACGCCTCGAGGCCCTGATCATCAGCCTCGTGGCCCTGGTGGGGGGCTGCTTCGTCATCGAACTGATGCTGCTGCCTCCCGACTGGGGTGGGGTGGCGGCAGGGTTTGTGCCGCAGCTGGGGTCATTGAAGGATGGGGAGCAGCTTTATCTCGCCGCGGGGATCCTCGGGGCGACGGTGATGCCCCACAACCTGTATCTGCAATCGGCCCTGGTGCACACGCGCCAATGGCAGGAGGTGCCACGGGCCCGCCACTGGGCCCTGCGGTATGCCACCGCCGACACCCTGCTGGCCCTGGTCTTCGCTTTTCTGGTCAATGCGGCGATTCTGGTGCTGGCGGCCACGGCCTTCCATGGCTCCGGGCGGCCGGTGGTCGAAGACCTGGACCAGGCCTACCGATTGCTGACACCCCTGGTCGGCACCTCCCTGGCCAGCACCCTGTTCGGTGTGGCACTGCTGGCGGCCGGCCAGAGCTCGACGGTCACGGCGACCATGGCCGGCCAGGTGGTGATGGAAGGATTTCTCGACCTGCGCCTGCCGTCGTGGCAGCGGCGGCTGCTGACCCGCGGCCTGGCCCTGATCCCGGCCCTGGCAACGGTGCTGCTGCTGGGGGACCGCAGCAGCAACCAGCTGCTGGTGCTCAGTCAGGTGGTGCTGAGCCTGCAGCTCCCCTTTGCCGTCGTGCCGCTGGTGCTGTTCTGCAGCCGCCGTGAGCTGATGGGCGACCTCGCCACCCCCCGCTGGCTACAGGCCGTCGCCTGGGCGTGCGCCGGATTGATCGTGGCGATCAATCTGGGGTTGTTGGTGAGTGTGGCCACGGGCTTCAGCCCCGGCGCGGCTTGAAGGCGGCCCTGGCCCTGGCGGTGCTGCTGCCGCTGGCCCTCACCGGCTCGGGGCCGGGGGCCACAGGGCCAGGCACCGGCCTGGAGGACGGACGTGTGCTGCTGCAGGCCTTCGGCGCCGACGCCCATCGACGAGGGGGCCACTGGTACCGGGAGCTGAACCGGCAGGTGCCCCAGCTGGCGGCCCTGGGGGTGGACCTGGTGTGGCTGCCGCCCCCCGCCTATGCCGGATCCAACAGTGCGGGCTACAACCCGAAGCAGTACGGACGGCTCGACAACAGCTACGGCAGCGTGGGCGAGCAGCGGCAGCTGTTGCAGAACCTGCGGCGCCACGGATTGATCCCCCTCGCCGACGTGGTGATCAACCACCGGGACGGCACCCATGGCTGGGGGGATTTCGTCAATCCCCGCTGGGGCCCGGAGGCGATCTGCGCCGATGATGAAGCCTTCTCGAACCCCGCCTCGGAGCTGCGGGGGTTACCCCGGGCACGACGCGGGGCCTGCGAGGTGGCGGTGCCTTACCGGGCCGGCGGCACCTACGCCTATCCGGCCTACCGCGACCTGAACCTGGACCATCCCCAGGTGCAACGCGACATCCTGCGGTATCTGCAGCGATTGCAGGCCCTGGGCTACGAAGGCTGGCGGTACGACATGGCCCACGGCTACGACGGCCGCTGGGTGGGGCGCTTCAACCGGGCGACCCGGCCCCGCTTCTCGGTGGGGGAAACCGACTGGGGCCGTCAGGGCGAGATGCGCGGCTGGATCTGGGCGACGGCGACCACACCGGAGGCGGGGGGACGGGAACATCTGCGCAGCAGCAGTGCGGCCTTCGACATGCCGACCCTGTTCCAGCTGCGCCAGGCGCTGGTGGCTGGACGGCCCCAGGATCTCTCCGCCATCGCCGACGGCCATGGCCTGATCGGCGATGCCACCGACGGTTTGCCCTGGCGCAGCCGGGCCGTGACGGCGGTCGCCAACCATGACACCGACTGGCCCAGCAACGCCGAAGGATTGCTGCCGCAGGCCTACGCCCTGGTGCTCAGCCACCCCGGCATCCCCAGCGTCTACCTGCCGCATGTGCAGCGGGATCCGCAGCTGCGACAGACCATCACCACCCTGATCCGCCTGCGGCGGCTGGCGGGGGTCACAGCCGGCAGCCGCTGGTTCCCCCAGCGCAATGCCCGCCAGGCCGGGGTCTATGGGGCCGCCATCGAGGGCCGCCGGGGGATGCTGCTGGTGCGGATCGGCGGAGACGACAGCCACTGGCAGCCACGGGCTTCGGGGTATCGGCAGATCCTGGCCAGCGCCCGTGGTCATGGCTGGGCCGTCTGGCTGGCGCAGGGCCCTCCGCAGCCAGGATGAAGCCGGGGATCATGGATCCGGTCGAACCGGTGCCATGGACTTCGAGGGGACCTACGGCCTCGACTACGCCGCCATCATCCGCCGCTCGATCCCGGCCTACGAAGCGCTGCTGGAGATCGGCGCCGCCGCCCTGGCAGCCACGGTGCCCGAGGCCGCCACAGCCCTGGTGGTGGGGCCAGGTCGGGGGGAGGAATTGCCCGGCCTGCTCGAGGCCCTGCCTCGGGCCGGCTTCACCCTGGTGGAACCCAGCGCCGCGATGGCCACCGCCTGCGGCCAGCTGCTGACGCTGGCCGGCGCCGGCGGGCGCTGCCGACTGGTGACCCAGCGGCTGCAG
>CAMASU010000265.1 GCA_945861105.1 Synechococcus sp. UW140 | reverse complement strand
CGGTGGTCTGGCGATCGTGTTCCAGGCCCTGCTGCGCGACTTCGTCGGCGGTCTGCTGGTGCTGCTCGAGGATCGCTACGCCGTCGGCGACTGGGTGCAGCTGGCCGGATATTCAGGGGAAGTGGTGGACGTGGGGGTGCTCAGCACCCAGTTGCGCTGCCTTGACCAGAGCGTGGCGATCGTGCCGAACGGAACCGAACAACGGCTGCTCAACGAGACCAAGATACGTTCCGGTGCCGAGGTGCGGGTGGTGCTCTCCCATGCGGCGGCCGATCTGGATCTGGCCCTGACGGTGCTGCAGCGCACCTGCGCCGAATTCGCCGAGGACCCAGCCTGGCAGCCTGATCTGCTCGGTACCCCCCAGGTGCGTGGCCTGACGGCCGAAGGTCCCCAGGGCCTGGAACTGAGTGTGCTGATGCTCTCGAAGGCCAACCGCCAGTGGGCGGCTTCGCGGGAACTGCGCAGGCGCCTGGTCCAGGGTCTCAGGGTCGAGGGCATTCCCCTGGCCCGCCTGCCGGAGGCGCTGGTGGTTCCAGGGGTGGGCAGAGCAGATCCACCTGCTGGCGGGCTCGGGTGAGGGCGGTGTAGAGGAGCCGTGGGTCCAGGCCATCGGGCTGGGGCACCACCACCACAGCCCGGTCGGCCTGGCTGCCCTGGCTTTTGTGCACCGTGAGGGCTAGGGCGGGTTCCAGGCCCGGCAGCAGGGCCAGGGGCAGGCGGCGGGGGCCCTGGGGACCGGGCAGCAGCACCTCGGGCCCGCCGTTGCTGCCCTGCCGCAGCACCAGGCCGAGGTCCCCGTTGGCCAGGTCGAGGTCGGGGTCGTTGCGGGTCACGAGCACGGGGGTGCCGGCGGGCCAGCGGCGCGGTTGCTGCGGATCGATGCCCAGCAGCCGGCTGTTGAGACCATTGACCCCGAGGGGGCCCCGCCGCTGGGGGGCGAGCAGCAGCACCCGGTCGAGCAGCGCCAGCAGGGCCGTCGGTTCAGCATCGGCCGCGGCGGCGGCCCGGCGGAGGGTCTGGACGTGGTCCTGCAACAGCCGCAGCAGCGGCGGCGGCAGTCCGCGCTGCAGCGGGTGCCAGCGCAGGTTGGCGTCGGCCGGCAGGCTGGCCAGTTGCTGTTGCAGGGCGCCTGGGTCGGCGGGGTGGCGCAGGGCCGTCACGAAGCGGCCCAGGGCCGTGCTGTCGTCAAAGCGATGGGACACCGTCAGGTGGCGCCGGTGACCGGGGGACGACCGTTCGAGCCGCTGCTCGAGGGCATCGAGCAGGCCGCCGCCCCCCACCGGCGGCAGCTGGCCGGCGTCCCCCACCAGCAGCAGCCGTGCATCCCCCGGCAGGGCCTGCAGCAGGGCCTCCATCAGCCGTCCATCAACCATCGACACCTCATCGACCACGAGGGTGTCGAGGGCCAGGGGCCGGTGGCTGTCGCGGCCGAAGTCACCGCTGCCGCGGGCCTCGAGCAGCCGATGCAGCGTCTGGCAGACCCAGGGTTCAGCGGCGCTGCCGAGGGCCTGGCGCAGCCGTGCCGCCGCCTTGCCGGTGGGGGCCGCCAGGGCCACCCGGCGCCCCTGGTCCGGCTGCAGCAGCTCCCGCACCAGGGTGGTCTTGCCCGTGCCGGCGCCCCCGGTCACCAGGCAGCCCCCATGGCCGATGAGCCGTTGCTCCAGCTCCAGCAGCAGCCGCTCGCGACGGTCGAAGGCGGCCCGGGTCCACAGCTGTGGCAGCCCACCTGCGGTCGGCTCGATGGCCACCGGCAGCCTCTGCCACAGGTCCGCCGCCGGTCCCTGCAGCAGCGGCAGTTCGTGGGGCTGCAGCGGCAAGGGTTCCCGACCTTCGGCCACCGCCAGCTCGAGCCGCTCGAGCAGGGGCAGCAACGCTCCGGCCAGCTGCGGATCCGCCCCGGCCAGTTGCAGCAAGCGCACGGCGGCGCGACGGCTGCCGCTCATGGGAGTGCTCCGGGATCCCGCAGCCAGGCACCGCTGCCGGCCCGGGTGAACAGCATCACCGCATCGACCGGGCAGGGGGCCTCCTGGGCCAGACCCAGGCGCCAGCGCAGGAAGCGCACCACCGCCCGCCGGTAGATCTCGGCCTGGAGCCAGTAGTCGGAGGCGGCCATGATCGCCGCAATCGGCCGGTTGAGGCGGTTCGTCTTCCAGTCGAGCACCACCCAGCGCCCCTGGGGGGAGCGGAACACCAGATCAATGACGCCGGTCAGGAAGCCGGCCGAAGCCCGCGGCCGCCACTCCTGCAGCCGCTCGGCCGCATAGGCGCTCACCAGCGGATCAGGGTGGCGGCAAAGGTCGCTGAGCACCTCGGCCAGCACGTCGCGGCCCCCGCCGCCGGCGAACCCCGTGATCGGCCGATCGAAGGGCAGTTCCCGCAGGGTGTCCTGCCGGGGAAGGTCGGCCAGCGTCAGGGCGCCGACGGGGCCCCCCAGCGGTTGCCGCAACAGCTGGGCGACGGCCAGCCCGAGGCCCTTCACCAGCTCGGGGTCGAGGCCCGAGCGGGCCACCGCCTCCCGCAGGATCTGCTGGCCCGCTTCGGCCAGGGGATCGGCGGTGTAGTCGAGCTGTTCAAGCACGGCATGCACCAGGGTGCCGAAGCCGGTGCCACCTGGCAGCACCGCCCAGGCCGGATGTTCTTCGGGGCCGGCCTCCTCCCCCCCCGGACCCCGGTCACGGTCCAGGCCCTCCTCCTCCTGTTCCGAGGCCGGCGGGCTGTGGTCCACCAGCCGGCTGTAGCTCCAGCGGCCCCAGGGGGAGCGGGCCGGCGGGCGGCGCGGCGGCGCCGGTGGGGGCTCGATCGCGGTGATCGGGGGCGGCTCCGTGGCCGTCGGCGCTGCCGGCGCTGCCACGGCCTGCTCGACGCTGAACCCCACAACCCGCCCCCGTTCCTCCAGGAGGGCCAGCAGCTCGGGCTCCTGCTTCAGCAGGGTCGTCAGCCCGGCCCAGGGGGTCTCCCCATCCTGGCGGGCGTCGGGATGCAGCAGCCACGCCGCCGGGCTGGCGCCGGCCCCGTCGATCCGTCCCCAGTCAATGGTGAGCTGATGCATCGCCCGGGTGAGGCCCACGTAGGCCAGCCGCAG
>CAMASU010000264.1 GCA_945861105.1 Synechococcus sp. UW140 | reverse complement strand
CTCGCCGATGGCATTGCCCTTGTGGGTTTTGTTCTGGTCTGTCTGCTCGGCCGCGAAGAGCTGCGGGTGCTGCGGGGGTTTCTAGACGAGACGGTCTATGGCCTCAGTGACAGCGCCAAGGCGTTTGTGATCATCCTCTTCACCGACATTTTCGTCGGCTTCCACAGTCCTGAAGGTTGGACCGTTCTGCTGGAGGGGATTTCAGAACACCTGGGCCTGCCCCCTGAGCAGAAATTCATTGATCTGTTCATTGCCACCTTCCCGGTCATCCTGGCGACGATCTTCAAATACTGGATCTTCCGTTACCTCAATCGTGTTTCGCCTTCGTCGGTGGCAACCTTGCGCAACATGAATGGGGGTGGTTGACCCTGGTGGCCCCATACCGGGCCTTGTGCTGATCTGCGGTCCCAGCCGCGGGGGCAAGAGCGAGTGGGCCGAACATCTGCTCACCTCGTTGCCCCCCGGCAATCCCGTCACCTACCTCGCCACCGGTGGCCTTCATCCCGACGACGCCGACTGGCAGCAGCGCCTGCGCCTGCATCGGGAGCGCCGGCCGGCCCACTGGGGACTCCGCGAGGTGGGGGGGGGCCTGGCTGAGGCCCTCGCCCCTGGCCAGGGGCTGGAGGGTCAGACGTTGCTCATCGATGCCCTGGGCAACTGGGTCGCTGCCCATCTTGACCTTGATGGACCCGGCTGGCAGAACGAGCTCGCCGTGCTGTTGCAGGCCCTTGAGGGCCGCAGGGACGCCATGACGCTGCTGGTCGCCGAGGAAGTGGGCTGGGGGGTGGTGCCCCCCACCCGCATCGGCGGCTGCTTCCGTGATCGTTGTGGGGAGGCGGTCGGCCTGGTGGCCCAGCGGGCCGCGGAGCACTGGTTGGTCGTCGCCGGTCGTGCGCTGCCGTTGCATCGCCTGGCACTGCCGGTTCCCCGCCACCGCTGCTGACCATGCCCCGAGTCGTCCTGTTTGAACCGGAGATCCCGCCAAACACCGGAAATGTGGCACGCACCTGTGCCGCCATGGCCGTCGAGCTGCATCTGGTGGAACCCCTGGGCTTTGAACTCTCTGATCGCACTCTGCGCAGGGCTGGTCTCGACTACTGGCCCTACGTGCGCCTTGAACGCCATCCTTCCTGGAGCAGCTTTCGCTCCGCAAGGGCCCACGACAACGGTCGACTGCTGGGACTGACGAGTCGCGGTGGTGAGATCTACCATCAGCACAGGTTTCAAGCTTCGGACTGGCTTCTGTTCGGTCGTGAAACGACTGGCTTGCCGGCAGATGTCAAGAGCGAATGTGACAACCTGCTGACCGTCCCAATGATCGAGCCGGGGGTGCGCTGCCTGAACCTGGCATCTGCGGTGGCGATTGTGTTGAGTGAGGCTCTACGGCAATTGCAAAACCCTCTCCACGACTGATTTTTCTGGCTATCAAAAGCATTCTGTGCGATTTGACACTTGCGCTGTTGCGGATCAGTGTGTAATATCTGCCAAGCTCCGAGATGTTGGCTTCTCCCGGGGTTTGTCGTTCGTTTGTTTCTGCATGAAGCCTTCTACTCTCCTTGTTCTGGGAACTTTTGCTGCTCCGCTCACACTTGCGGTCTGCTCTGGACTCCCTGGACACTCTGAGGCTGGCTCCCGTTCTGAACTCAACACACCTAGTCCAACGCTCATTGCCGCAGAACCCAGCACCAACTGGGTTCGCGTCCGTTCTTCCATCACCCTCCAGCAACTTGCCGACCAGCTTGATCTCTCGGCCGAACTGCTGAGTGACAGCAATGGCCTGCCGGTGGCCCATCGCCTGCGCCCCGACGACTGGGTCGCACTGCCTGTGCTGTCCCGCCAGACCCTGGCGCAGGTCCGCTCCCTCGATTCCAGCGATATTCGGATGACGGCCCCGGCCAGGAATCCGCTGGCCAGATTTGCGAAGATCGCCTCTGAAGCTTCGCCGATCCAGGTCACCTCCCGTCTGCTGGCTCCTGCAGCTGCCCGGGCTCGCCTGCCATTGGCCATCCTCCCGGGTGGCAGCGGCGGTCTGAGCTGGCCCGACCTGCCTCTGCTCCCCCAGCGTGAGCAATCGGCTCCCGGTCGTCTCGGCTGGCCTGCTGCGGGCACCATGACGTCCGGCTACGGCTGGCGCTGGGGCCGCATGCACCGGGGCATTGACATCGCCAACAGTGTCGGCACCCCCATCGTCGCTGCCGCCGATGGCACTGTGATCAGCTCCGGCTGGAACGACGGTGGTTACGGCTATCTGGTTGAGGTGAGTCATCGCGATGGCACCCTCACCCGCTATGCCCACAACAGTCGCCTGCTGGTGAGCAAAGGTCAGGAGGTGGTGCAGGGTCAGCCCATTGCGCAGATGGGCAGCACCGGCCGTAGCACCGGTCCCCACCTGCACTTCGAGATCGTCGTGCCTGGTTCAGGGGCTGTCAACCCCATCGCCCTGCTCGCCTCTCGCAGCTGATCGTCGGGTACACTCGACGCTTGGCAGGCTCGGTAGCTCAGCTGGTCAGAGCACGGGATTCATAACCCCGGGGTCGGGAGTTCAAGTCTCCCCCGAGCCATTCCTGTCATCTCCCTGGGCTTGGTCAGTTCATGGCCATAGCTTGATGCTGCATGGCCATGAACTGGGATCCGTTCAGCGCATGTCAATGGCGCTCAAACGCTCCTTGAAAGTTGACTGTGCACCTTCGGCTGTTCGATTGGTGTCAACCGCTGAAGCCGTGGGCTGATAGGAACGACGGAAACGATTTCCCTGGGGTCGGACCTCCACGGTGCGGCTGGGGGTCGGTCGGGATTGGGTGCCCCCGCCGCTGCTGGTCTCCTGGCGGAGAATGGGTTGGGCCTTCAGTTCAGAACGCAGCTGATTGAGCAGTCGAAAATGGCCGGTGGTGTTGTATTTGCGCGTCAGCGCCGGGTCCCAGGGCATACAGAGAGGCTGTTTTGACCACACTACGTCCCTGGCTTCATCCGTGGTAACTTGTTCGGGCACTAAGCCGGACTGGTTCCGCATAACGAGCCAGTCCGTGCGCCGTCCGCGTTGCCACCTCCCATGACCAGCACCCTCCGTGTGGGCCAGAAAGCCCCCGACTTCACCGCCACTGCTGTGGTGGATCAGGAATTCAAGGAG
>CAMASU010000263.1 GCA_945861105.1 Synechococcus sp. UW140 | reverse complement strand
GGGGGTGAACTTGAGCGCGTTTTCGATCAGGTTCAGCAGCACCTGCCGCATGCGCCGCTGGTCGGCGTACACATCCGGCAGGTCGCTGGGCACATCGGTGATCAGCTCCAGCCGCCGGTTCACCCACAGCTTCTCCAGCTCGAGGATCGCCTCGGCGGCGATCGGTGCCAGGCTCAGCCGCTGCGGATTGAACAGCGCCTCCCAGCGCGTGCTGCCGACCTCGAGCAGGTCGTGAGAGAGCTGGGCGATGTCGTCGAGCCGCCGGTCGACCACATCGAAGAAGCGGTCGCGGTCGATCTGCTGCAGCCGGTAGCTCTGCAGGGCCAGGTTGGCGGCGGTGAGGGGGGTGCGCAGCTCGTGGGCCACCATCCGCAACAGCCGCTCCTGCACCCCCAGCCGGGCGGTGAGCGTCTCGTTCTCCTGGCGCAGCACCAGCAGCTGGTCCTCCAGCTGCAGTTCGCGGGTGCTGGGGCCATCACTGGGTTCGACGGCCCTCATGCCGACGCTGAGGCCGCTCACCATGCCCAGCTGCCGCCAGCGGGGCACCCAGCTCTGGAGCTGCTTGAGGATGGCGTTGCCGGCGAAGATCTGTTTCGGCGGCGGCTCGAGCTTCACCAGGGCGGGTGTGGCCACCAGCCGGTACAGCTCAAGAAGTTCGGGCTGCTTGGCCGGATCGGCGATCGACAGGCTGAGGTCGAACTGCGAACGCTGGTCCTGCAGAAAATCCATCAGCCCGCGCAGGTCGGGGCCCGCGAGGTGATGGGGCCCTGCCACGAGCAGCAGCCGCAGGTTCTGGCGGAACTGGGCGTCGACCGGGCTGTTCACTGGGAGCTCGTAGGCGTTCCCACGCTAAAGACGATTCTCGACCTGGCCTGACTTGATGGACGATCCGCTGCCTCCTCCGCCCCGCCGCGCCGCGGATCCGGCTCGGTGGGTGGGGCTGGCCGCCCTGCTCTTTGCGGTGCTGGGGCTGCTGGTGCAGGCCTGGCGGCTCTGGTCGCTCACCGCCACCTACGACCAGGGCATCTTTCTGCAGGTGCTCTGGAACAGCTGGCACGGCCATCCGTTCGCCAGCAGCCTCTCGTCCCAGCTCTCCAGCAGCGTGCTGCACCAGGGGGCGCTGCCCGATCCCGCCTACCGCCGGCTGGGGCAGCACTTCTCCCCGGCCCTGCTGCTGTGGGTGCCGCTGCTGCCGCTGCTGGGGGCCTGGAGCCTGCCGGTGGTGCAGGTGGGACTGATGACCGCGGCCGGCCTGGTGCTGCACCGCCTGGCCCGGGGATTGCTGCCGGCGGGGCTGGCGGCCGCCGTGGCCTGCAGCTGGTACGGGGCCCAGGCGGTGATCGGTCCCACCTGGTGCAATTTCCACGACCTCTGCCAGCTGCCCCTGCTGGTGTTCGCCCTGCTGCTGGGCTGGCAGGAGCGGCGCTGGTGGCTGCTGCTCACGGCGGCCCTGCTGCTGCCGCTGGTGCGGGAGGACACCGGTGTGGTGCTGTTCGGCATTGCCCTCTGGCTCGGGTCGCGGGGCGGTGCCCCCCGCTGGCTGGCCCTGCTGCTGGCGCTCTGGGGCGCCGGCTGGACCGTGCTGGTCACCTCCCTGCTGATGCCGGCCGTGAGCGACGACGTGAGCCGTCGCTTCATGATCGAGAACTTCGGCCAGTACACCGGCGGCGCCCGGGAAGCCGGCAGCCTTGAGGTGCTGGGCCAGCTGCTGCGGCAGCCCCTGCGCCTGCTGCAGGAGCTGGTGAGCCCGGTCGACCGCACCGTCGGCTACCTGCTGGCCCAGTGGCTGCCGCTGATGGGGGTGCCGGCCCTCAGCGTCGATGCCTGGCTGCTGGCCGCCCTGCCCCTCAGCGGCCTGCTGCTGGCCCAGGGCCATAACGATCCGCTGGCCATCACGATCCGCTACGCCCTGCTCGTGGCGCCGGGCTTCTTCGCCGGGGCGGTGTTCTGGTGGCGGCGCCACGCCGACCACTTCGCCCGCCCCCGCCTCCGGGCGGTCTGGAAGGGTTGCCTGGTGCTGTCGCTGCTGATCACCCTCGGCAGCAACCCCAACCGCAGCCTGTCGTTTCTGGTGCCCGACAGCCTGCAGCCGTGGGTGCATCTGCCGTTCGGCGTGCAGGCCCGCCATGGCCTGGCCGCCCGGCGGGCGCTGGCCGTCATTCCGCCGCAGGCGAGCGTCAGTGCCACCACGCCGCTGGTGCCGCTGCTGGCCCAGCGGCGGCAGTTGCTGCGATTCCCCGGGGCCCTGGCCTGGCGAGGGGCCGACGGCCGCGGGCAGCCGGTGGAGTGGGTGGCGGTTGACCTGCGGTTGCCGGCCCTGAGGGCTGCGGCCTTTGCCACCGATGCCCGCCAGGCCTCCGACCTGCCCCTGTGGGTGCAGGGGCTGGAGGCCCGGGGCTGGCGGCGACGGGCCGATGAGGACGGGGTGGTGGTGCTGCAGCGTCCGGGGGGCTGATCGGCCGCCGCCGGCAAAGCTTCAGATTCGTGCCCTCGGTTTTCCCTTCTGGCCTGGCTAAGACGGATTCAGGCTCCGCAACCGTTCGGGGCCGGCGCCGGGCCGATGGACACCCACCCTTCCCTGTTGACGAACCCGCTGGGGGAACGGCTGCGTCCGACACCCCCCCGCATCCAGATGGACACCGGGGTGCGGCGTTGGTTCTCCCGCAACCTCGGCCTCTGGCGCTCCCGCCGTCAGTATTTCTTCCCCGATGACGAATGTCTGCGGGTTGACATGATGCTGCGGGTGGAGACCTTCAGCGAACCGGTCGAAGGGGAGTCGGCCTATCGCTTCACCTGGTGGCCTGAAAAGGAATACGGCTTCTTCGACCAGAAACCCCGCTACGTGCGCGATGGGCGCATGGAGGCTTACCTCTGCGGCCACCAGCTGCGCCGCAGCCGCGGCTACCTCTGCGGTTCGCCCACCCGCACCCAGATCCGCCAGGTGGATGAACACGAGATGGTGTTCGAATCCCACTACCAGCAGTGGGACATCATCGAGCACATCCGGCTCGTGGACCAGGATCGCTACCGGTCCCGCTCGATCTACTCGTGGTTCGACGGCGAGCTGGAACTGGCCGAAACCCACCACGAGATCCGCGTCGAGGGGGCCGGCGTCTCCCTCGCAGCCGAGACGTG
>CAMASU010000262.1 GCA_945861105.1 Synechococcus sp. UW140 | reverse complement strand
ACTCAGTTATCTTTGCTAGGTAGAAGTCAGCTTGCAAAGTATCCTAACAGGGTCTTGGTTACTACTCCTTTGCAGGATCTACTAAGGCAGCGCCTTGAGAGGACTCGTGCGGGTCTCCGACATGACGGCTTTCTACAACGCTGTTGCCGTTGAGGGTGGCACCGGCAAGGTGGGCTACCTCGTGGAGTTTGATGAGACGGCCAACATCTTCAACAATCCCAGTCAGCAGGCTACCCAGGAGTATGTGAGCGGCCGTTTCGGCTGATCGCGCCTCTTGCAGGTTGTCCCCAGGGCGAAACCAGCGGTCACCATCCTGGATGGTGACCGCTTTTTGATGGCTGAGTCAGCCGCGAAATTCAGGACGCTTGATCTGATCAATGCTGCGGTTCAGCAGCTGGCCGAGCGTCAGCCCCACAGGCAGGTCCCCGCTGAAGGCAGACCCAGTGATCTGCCACAGCATCTTCGTCTTCACCAGCTCGTATTGACGGTTGGAGAGGGGCACTGACCCTTCCCGGCTCACAATCTGGGGTGCATTGGTCAGATAGTGGGTGACGAACGCCCGCAGGGCAGGGCTGCTGCTCAAAGTTTTTTCGTTGACGTAGATGAACAAGGGGCGAGACAGGGGCTGGTAAACCTCATCCTGAACCGACTGAACAGAAGGAAGAATCGCTCCCCGCGGGCCGGCAATGGCAACGGCCTTCAGTTTGTTTTGGTTGGCCTTGAAGTAGGCAAAGCCAAAGTAGCCGAGGGCGTTGTCATCACCGGCGACTCCCTTGACGAGCACATTGTCATCCTCGCTCGAGACAAAGTCGCTGCGCGATTGATCTTCGTCGCCATTCACGGCTTTGTTGAAATAGTCAAATGTTCCCGAGTCCTTGCCAGGGCCGAAGAGGCGGATGGGCTTGTCAGGCCAGTCGTTGCGCACCTGGTTCCAGCGGGTCACTTTGCCCTGGGCGGCTGGGCTCCAGAGGCGCTTCAGATCCGCGACCGACATGGAGCGGGCCCAGGTGTTGGCCGGATTCACCACCACCGTGATGGCATCGAAGGCGATCGGCAGTTCGTAGAACCGAATGCCTGCGCTGTCGCAGGCCTTCAGCTCCTTGGTGTTAATCGGCCTCGAGGCATTGTTGACTGTGGTGCGACCGGAGCAGAAATCACGAAAGCCAGCACTGGTGCCGTTTTCGACCACGGCACCGATGCTGATGCCGCGCCCGGCGGCCGTGGTCCTGAATCCCTTCACCGCCATCTCCGTGATTGGTGCGACGGTGCTGGAGCCGCTGATGGCGATGGCCGGTGCCCCCGTCTGGGCCTCCAGCCCTTGCGCCAGCAGGGAGGCACCGACCACAGTGCCGAGCACCAGAGCAGTCTTCGACAGCAACCTCGAGGGCATGGGGCAGGATCGCAGATCCCTGCATGCTCGCCTCGCTACGTTTTGAGGGCTTTAAGGACTGGTTGTCTGTCGCAGAGAATCGCCTGCGCCCCCTGCAATGTCGGGGTTGGCGGAGGAGAGAACGGAGAGGGAGGGATTCGAACCCTCGATAGAGTTTCCCCTATACAGCATTTCCAGTGCTGCGCCATCGACCACTCGGCCACCTCTCCAGGCACGGAACGACCGTGCAGGTGGCAACCTAGCAGCACAGCCCGCCAGCGTTGCCGTGGCCCCACTCCATCGCATCACCATCCACGACCGGCAGCGGGGGGTGAGCCACAGCGCTGAGCTGCCGGAGGGGGAGCTGGTGCTCCAGGGCCTCGAAGCCCTGGGCCAGGCGCTGCCCTTCAGCTGTCGCAACGGCTGCTGCACAGCCTGTGCGGTACGGGTGCTGAGTGGCACCGTCGAGCAGCGTGAAGCCCTCGGGTTGTCCCACAGCCTCCGTCAGCAGGGTTACGCCCTGCTCTGCGTCGCCCGGGTGGTGGGGCCGCTGGAGGCCGAAACCCAGGACGAAGATGAGGTGTACATGCTCCAGTTCGGCCGCTCCTTCGCCCGCGGCCGGCTGCGCCCGGGCCTTCCCCTTGACGACGACTGATGGCCCCCGTCTACGACGACCACGGTCCGCGTTGATTCCCCTCCCTTTTCCCCGCCCCCCTTCCCCCGAATCCCATGGCCGTCAGCTCCCTCCCCCCTGACGACGCTGCCCTGCTCGCAGTGGCCTCCAGGGCCGCAGCGGCAGGCGGTGCCGTGCTGCGCCAGCACTGGGGCCAGCTGCGGAACATCCGTTCCAAGGGGCGCCCTGGCGACCTCGTCACCGAGGCCGACCTCGCCGCCGAGGCTGCCGTTCTGGCGGAGCTGCGGGCCTCCACCCCGACCATCGGAATCCTCGCCGAGGAGGGCGGTCGCCTCGGTCCCGCCGGCGGGGTCCTGCAGTGGTGCGTCGATCCCCTCGACGGCACCACCAACTACGCCCACGGCTACCCCCTGTTTGGCTGCTCGGTGGGCTTGCTGCGGAACGGTGTGCCGGTGCTCGGGGCCATTGATGCCCCTGCCCTCAACGAGCACTACGCCGGCGGGCCAGGCCTCGGTGCCCGCTGCAACGACGACGACCTGCACGTCTCCGACTGCCGCAGCCTGGCGGACTCGCTGCTTGTCACCGGGTTTGCCTATGACCGCTGCGAGCGGGAGGACAACAACTACGCCGAGTTCTGCCACTTCACCCATTGCACCCGCGGTGTGCGTCGGGGCGGGGCGGCGTCCCTCGACCTGGCCTTCGTGGCGGCCGGTCGTCTGGACGGCTACTGGGAACGGGGGCTGCAGCCCTGGGATCTGGCGGCAGGGGTGGCGCTGGTGCTGGCGGCCGGCGGCGAGGTGTGTGCCTATGACGGAGGTCCCCTCGATCTCAGCGACGGTCGTGTCGTGGCCGTCACGCCGGCCCTGCGCCAGCCGCTGCTGGCCGGTCTGGCCCAGTGCCGTCCCCTGCCCCCGGCCACCTACCTGTCGGTCACTCCATAGGATTTGCCCTGCGTCCCGACTGCACCGGTTCATGGCTCTGCAACCTGCTGCCGGTGCCCGTGACCTGCTGCCACGGGATGTGGAGGCGAACCGCTGGATCGCCGACAGCCTCGCCGAGGTCTATCGCCGCTGGGGCTATGCCGAAGTCATGCCCCCCAGCATCGAGCGTCTCGACACCCTGGAAGCGGGGGGGGCCATCACGGGTGGGGAAGTGCTGCGGGTGGTGGCCGACGA
>CAMASU010000261.1 GCA_945861105.1 Synechococcus sp. UW140 | reverse complement strand
CACCACCTGTTCGAGGGTGAGGTTGCCGCTGCGCAGCCGTTCACAGCCCTCCGGGGCCAGGGCGGCGATCTCGGGGGCCACCAGCGAATCGGCCCAGATCAGCAGTTCGGCGGCCTCGATGGCCCGCAGGGACCGGAGGGTGAGCAGGTCGGGGGATCCTGGACCGGCCCCGACGATCTGGACCAGTGGCTGGGGTTCGGCCATCACGTCAGGTCTGGGGGCGGCCGGGTTCAGGCAGTGGCCGCTTGAGGGCCAGCAGCCACACCAGACCGGCGGCGCCGGCCAGGGCCAGCAGCAGGCTCATCACCTGGGCCATGCGCAGGCAGGTGCCGCCTTCGAGGGTGCCCCAGAGGCAGAGGGGGTCGAGCCGCAGGGCCTCGATCCAGAAACGCCCGAGGCTGTAGACCAGCGCGTAGACACAGGTTGCGGCGCCATTCGGCAGCCAGGGTTCACCATCGGCCCGGCGCCGCAGCACCAGCACGATCAGGATCAGAAACAGAGCGAAATCCCAGAGGGATTCATACAGAAACGTAGGGTGGAACCAGGCCTGGCCCAGGTAACCGCTGGGACGGTTGGCCGCGGGAATCCAGAGCTTCCACGGCAGGTTGGTGGGCAGACCGAAGGCCTCGGAGTTGAAGAAGTTGCCCCAGCGGCCGATGGCCTGGCCCAGGGCCACCGAGGGCACCAGAACATCCATGAGGGACCAGAAGGACAGCCGTCGCCAGCGGCAGAAGGCGATCACCGCCAGCACACCGCCGATGAGGGCGCCATGGATGGCGATGCCCCCGCGCCAGATCTGCAGCGCCTCCAGCCAGTTGAGCCGGTACTGGCGCCATTCGAAGAGAACGTAATAAGCCCTGGCCCCCACCACGGCGGCCAGCACCAGCAGGGGCAACAGGTCGGAGATCAGCCCGCTCTCGAAGCCCCGCCGGCGGGCCAGGCGGCTCGAGATGACCAGCCCCAGCAGCACGGCCAGGGCAATCAGCAGGCCGTACCAGCGGATGGCCAGAGGCCCCAGCTCGACGAGCATGGGACCTGGAGACTGGAAGACGAAGCCGGTGACGGCGGGCAGCACGGGCATGAAGGATCAGAGCCCCTGGGCGGCCTGGACCTTCTCGAACTGCTTCTTCTTCAGCACGAGCATGATCTGGGCGATGGCCACGGCGGCGAAGAAGGCCAGCAGGCCGACGATGCGCACCGGGTTCTGCAGCACCACCTCGGCATCGGTCTGACCGAAGCCACCCACGTTGGGGTCGTCGGTCAGGGGGGCTCCGGCAGCAACGCTGTCGCCCACGGACACCAGCAGGGAGGGGCCGGCAGGGATGGCCTCGCTGACACTGCCGCCGTCGGCGGTGGCCAGGGTGACGGTCGAGCCGCCCTTCTCGTCGGTGTCGATGGCGGTCACCTGGCCGCCCACCGAGGCGGTGAAGACGCCGTTGTTGCTCTTCTCACCGGTGGGATACACCTGGCCCCGGCCGCGGTTGCCGCCGATGTGCAACTGGTACTTGCCGAAATGGATCGAGCTGTCGGTGGCGGGATCAGGGGAAAGGATCGGGAAGACGATCTCCTGGTGCTGATCACCGGGGATGGGACCCACCAGCAGGATGTTCGGCTGGTCGTCGCTGTACTGGGTGTAATAGATGCCCTTGGTCTCTTCCTTGATCTCCTCAGGGATGCGGTCATCGGGGGCCAGGCGGAAGCCGTCCGGCAGCATCACGACGGCCCCCACATTGAGACCGGCGCGGCTGCCATCGGCCTGCACCTGCTGGACGGCCGTGTCGTAGGGAATCTTCACAACGGCCTTGAAGACGGTGTCGGGCATCACGGCCTGCGGCACCTCGACCTGGGTCAGCTTCTTGGCCAGGTGACAGTTGGCGCAGACGATCTTGCCGGTGGCTTCCCGGGGGCTGGCGTAGTTCTGCTGGGCCCAGAACGGATAGGCCCAGCTGGCCCGGGGTTGGAGCAGCAGCACGGCGGCCAGCAGGAGGCCGCTCAGCAGCAGGGAGAGGGGGCGACGCATCGGAACAGGGAAAGGCTGCAGGACAGGAGGAGGCGGGAGGACGACCGGGGGCCTCAGGCCCACCAGGGCTTGTCGCCGGTGCGGAAGTCGGTTTCGGTCCACTGGCTCACGAACACCGTGTCGTTGTCGACGGTGACGTGGGCGAGGGCCAGGGAGAGGGGGGCGGGGCCGCGCACCACCTTGCCGGTGGCGTCGTACTGGCTGCCGTGGCAGGGGCACATGAATTTGTTGGCGCCGCTGTTCCAGGGCACCACGCAGCCCAGGTGGGTGCAGATGGCGTTGATGCCGTAGGCGCCGATGGCCTCGGGGCCCTCGACGATCAGGTAGGTGGGATCTCCCTTGAGGCCCTGGACCAGGCTGCGATCACCCTCCTTGTGGGACGCCAGCCAGCCGGTGGCGGTGACGGTGTTGCCCAGCTCGTCCTTGGCCGTGGTGCCACCACCGCCACCGCCGGCCTTCGGCGGGATGAAGTAGTTGACGACCGGGTAGAGGGCCCCCAGCGCCACGCCGGTCACCGAGCCGAACGTCAGCAGGTTCATGAACTGCCTGCGGCCCATGCCGGGCACGTCCTTCGCCGAAAGCTGGGTCATGGGGGAGGCACACCGCCGCGAGTGCCGCCCATTATGAACCTATCCCCCGCCGTGACGCTTTGCGACGACTGGACTCTGCCGTCCGCCGGGCATGCTTGCCGCCGTCCGGTCCTGCCCAGTGATGCCCCCCGACCCCGAGGATCGCCCCCTCGCCACCGCCGAGGTGCTGGCCCTGCTGCGCGGCCGCTGGGACGCGTCGTACGACCTGCGGTTGCAGCGGCGCGGTTCCAGGCTGTACCTGCAGGTGATGTGGGCTTACCTGGAGCAGCAGTCGTTCCCCCTCAGCGCCGACGAGTACCGGCAACAGCTCGAGGAGGTGGTGGATCAGCTCAACGGTCTGGGGGTGGCGGGTCTGGTGCGGCGCTGGCTGCAGGAGACGCCGGATCGGCCACGGCTGGGCAAGGCCCTCAGCCTTGTGCTGCCGGATCAGGGCCGGCTGAGCGAATTCCTGCTGTGAGGGCCACCAGACCCACCCCGACGGCGTAGAGCAGGGCGATCGCACCGGCGAGCAGCAGCATCGTCACCGGATCGGTGGAGGGGGTGAGCACGGCGGCGGCCACGGCGGCCGCCAGCAG
>CAMASU010000260.1 GCA_945861105.1 Synechococcus sp. UW140 | reverse complement strand
GCCGGCCCGTCGCCCCTGGCTGGCCGCCCATGCGGCCGTCGTCACCACCGCCTGGGTGGCTCAGGAACCGGCCAGTGACCTGAGGGGGCTGCTGGCGCGCATCGGTGGGCGCTGGCAGGTGGTGCCCCAGCTGCTGCACACGCGACTGCGTTTCGACCGCTGCCGTTCGGGTGCCCTGCGCGATTACGAACAGGGGTATGTCAAGGAGGGCGTGGGGGCCGGCGGTCTGGCCTGGCTGTGGGAGCAGCTGGCCGGGGCGGCCGACCAGCTCGCCGACCGCTGCGACCAGGCCTGGGAGCTGCTCGAGGCGCCCCGGTAGGGTCAGGCGATGCGCTCCCTGCTCTCCCGCCGGCGGGTGCTCCTGCTGGCCGCGCTGGCCCCCCTGGCCGCCTGCCGACCGCCCCGGCGTCAGACCCTGCTGGCGCCGCCGGGTCTGCTGCCCCGCCCCCTGCTGCGCAGTCTCCCGGATGGTTGGGTGGCGGCCGACTGGTCCCCACCGGAACCGCAGCGGTCTGCGGGCTGGCCGGCGACCGCCGGACTGCTGGCCCTGCCCGACGGCTGGGCGACCGCCTGGGAGGTCTCCCGCCTCGGCGGCTGGTCGGGTCTGGATCTCGAGGCTGACCTGCTGCCCCAGGCCCTGCCCCTGCTGCGCTGGGGGTTGCCCCTGGCCTTCGGGCCGTGGCTGATCGTGCTGCGCGACCGCCCGGCCCCCACCGACCGCGACTGGTCGTTGCTGCTCGATCCTGCCCTGCGGGGGAGGCTGCTGCTGCCGGCGGCGCCGCGGCTGGTGCTCGACCTGGCCGAGCGCCTGGGGGACCCCGCCCGCAGCCTCCCCCTGCTGCGGCGGCAGGCCCTGGGCTTCAGCGACCGCGATGCCCTCACCCTGCTGCTGCAGGGGGAGGCCGATGCGGCGGTGCTGCCCAGCCAGGTGGTGGTGCCGCTGCTGCGCCGGGATCCGCGCCTGCGGGCCGTGCTGCCGGTTTCGGGCAGTCCCCTGTGGTGGACCCTGCTGCTGCGTCCCCCCCAGGGGCCGCCCCCTCCCCTGGCCTGGCTGCAGCAGCAGCGGCGGCCGCCGTTGCTGGCCCAGCTGCTGCGGGCCGGTTTCACACCCCCCGTGCGACGGGATCTGTTGGCGGCGTCCCTGGCGGCATTGCCCGGGTCCGAGCTGCAGCTGCCCCCGGACGATCTGCTCAGCCGTTGCCGCACCCTCGCGCCGTTGACCCCTGCCCAGCGGACGGCGGCCGAAGCCCTCTGGCGCGCCTCAGCCCCATAGCCGCCGGCGGGGTGGTGCGGCCAGACGCCCGTGGGTGTCGGCCAACAGATCTGGGATCGGCAGGCCGTGGGGGCAGCGGGGCAGGCAGGCCTGGCAGCGGCGGCAGGCATCGGCCGCCACGGTTTCGAACCAGTGGCCCGCCTGCCCCACCATCCCGTAGCGCTCGCGGGCATGGGCCACCATCCCGTGGCCCACGGCCAGGTTGCGCAGCCGCAGCAGTTCGGGGATCGGCACCTCCTGGGGGCAGGGGAGACAGGCCCTGCACTGGTGGCACTCGCTGGCCCCCAGGCGCTCCCCGCGGCGGCGCTGCAGCTGCTCCAGGCTCCGCTGCTCCGCCGCCGTCAACGGACCGTCGCGGTGGGCCAGGGATTCGACCCAGCCCAGATCCTCCGGTCGTGCGGCCCCCACGGTGAGGGTGCTGATGCCCCTGGCCAGCAGCACCCGATAGGCCAGCTCAAGGGGGTGAAAGGGATGGCAGTCCTCCAGCAGTTCGGGGGACGGCTGATGCAGCAGTCCCCCCTTGTCGGCCGGTGAGATGGCCATCACCCCCAGGCCCGCCGCCAGCGCCTTCGCTGCCAGGGGCAGCCGGCGTGGATCAAAGAGGTGCAGATGCAGGCTGACGAACCCGAACCGGCCGCTGGCCAGGGCGCGCTCGATCAGCGCGGGGTCCCCGTGGCTGCTGAAGCCGATCTGGTCCACCAGCTTCTGCCGTTGGGCCCGTTCCAGCAGTTCAGCCCCTGCGCCCTCAAGGGCCCACCGCAGGTGGTCGGGGCGGTTGAGGCCATGGACGGCAAGGTTGTCGAGCCGTTGCAGCCCCAGGTGCTCAAGGGTCTGCTGCAGCTGGCACCAGCCCTCCTCGACCCCCATGCCGGGCAGCAGTTTGCTGGTGACGCAGAACGAGCGGCGGGGCACCGCCAGTCGCCCCAGGGCTCGCCCCAGGTACCGCTGAGCCGCCCCATAGGCCGGGGCCGTCTCGAAGTGGTTCCCCCCGGCGGCCAGGTAGCGGGCCACGATCGGTTCCAGCTGGTCCTGGTGGTCCAGGGCCCGCATGGTGCCGAGGGTGAAGAGCGAGACCGCCGCAGAACGGCCGAACGGACGGCGCACGGGGCCCTCATGGCTCGCCGTCATCTCCTTCTTCCGCGGCATCCTCCGTGGCGTCCTCGTGCAGGTTCGGATCCGGTCGGGCCTTGCCCTGGTGGCGGATCAGGGCCGCCGGGCTGAGGCCCTCGACGAACCGTCGGAAGTCGGCGACTTCCTCGGCGTCGGCATCGGCGTCCACCGGAATCGAGGCATCGGCCACCACCTCTTCCAGCATCCACAGGCTGCTGCCGGTGCGCAGGGCCAGGGCGATGGCATCGCTGGGGCGGCAGTCGACCTCGTGTTCTTCCCCGTCGCCGCTGCGCAGCCGCAGCACCGCCCGGAAGGTGTTGGCCTCGATGGCGTGGATGATCACCCGCTCCAGGTCAAGGCCGGCCACCGCCAGCAGGGTGGCCATCAGGTCATGGCTGAGGGGCCGCGGCGGTTCGATGCCGCGCAGGCCCGACAGGATGTTGTGGGCCTGCGCCTGGTCGATCCAGATGGGCACCTGGCGGCGGCCTGAGGGGTCCCGCAGCAGCACGATCGGGCTGCGGCTGGCTGCATCGAGGGCAATGCCCGCCACCGTCATTTCCACCATGGGCGGATCCCAGGGGACCCGATGATTATGGCGAGGGTGTTCGGGGGGCGACGGCGATGTTCACGGGGCTGGTGCGGGCCATGGGCCAGCTTTCAGAGATCACCGGTGGGGTCGCCATCAGCGCCGGCCCTGGTCTGCCGGCCCTGCAGCTGGGGGACAGCGTCGCCGTGGACGGCGTCTGTCTGACGGTGCGTCGCCTGAGGCCGGACGGATTCGAGGCGGATGTGAGCCCCGAGACCCTGCGCCGCACCACC
>CAMASU010000259.1 GCA_945861105.1 Synechococcus sp. UW140 | reverse complement strand
GGTGAGCACCACGTAACGCAGCCCCAGCTGCTCAACGGCTTCTGCCACCCGTTCCGCCTCGGCACCGTCGAGGGGCACGGGTGCCTGGCCTTTCTCCACCTGGCAGAAGGCGCAGCTGCGGGTGCAGATCGGACCGCCCAGCAAAAAGGTGGCGGTGCCGGCCGCATAACACTCCGCCCGGTTGGGACAGCGGCCCTCCTCACAGATCGTGTGCAGCCGCTGCTGCCGCACCACCGCCTGCACCCCCTCGAGGGCGGAGGCAGTCCCCACCGGTCGCTGCAGCCAGGCGGGGAGACGCTCGGCCGGGGGGATGGTGCTGTAACGGCTGGGGCGGGGGGTCGACATCGGTGCCAGGGCGTCAGGCCTCCATCGGCCGGCGACCCTCGAGGGCGCGGGCCAGGGTGACGTCGTCGGCGTACTCGAGTTCGCTGCCCATGGGCAGACCGTAGGCGATGCGTGTGACCCGGCAGAACGGCCGCAGCAGGCGCGCCAGGTAGAGGCTGGTGGTGTCGCCCTCGACGCTGGGCGTGAGCGCCAGGATCACTTCCTCCACCTGTTCCGGGTCGAGTCGTGCCAGCAGCCCCTGCACATGGAGCGCTTCCGGGCCGACCCCATCGAGGGGGGAGATCAGCCCCCCCAGCACGTGGTAAGTGCCGCGGTACTCACGGGTGCGCTCGAGGGCCAGCAGGTCCCGCGATTCGGCCACCACGCACAGCAGACCGCTGCTTCGTTCGGGCTGACGGCAGATGTCGCACAGCTCTTCGGCCGAGAGGTGGCCGCAGCGGCGGCACTGGCCCACCTGCAGCCGGGCTGCCAGCAGGGCTTCTGCAAAGCTGCGGCTCTGCTCCTCGGGCTGGCGCAGCAGATGCAGGGCCAGGCGCTGGGCGGTGCGCGGTCCGATGCCGGGCAGCCGTTCGAACTGCTCGATCAGCCGGGCCAGGGGGCGGGTGTGACCGGTCAGCGGAGGGCAGAAGCTGCGCCGGACTCTAGGCAGGGCCCGGGGCGACAATGGGCCCCAGCTGTCGGCCCTCCGTCGCCATGACCACGTCCTCCCCGATCCGCTGGCTGCGGTCGCTGCTGCCGGTGCTGCTGGCGGTGCTGCTGGTGGGTTGCGCCGCCTCCGCCGCCGGTCTCAACCGTTACCAGAGTGCCGACGGCCGCTATGCGTTCCTCTATCCGACCGGCTGGACCCGGGTCGCGGTGAGCGAAGGGCCGCAGGTGGTGTTTCACGACCTGATCAACAGCGATGAGACCCTCAGCCTGGTGATCGCCCCCGTGGATGCGTCGCGGCGCCTGGAGGACCTGGGCAGCGCCATCGCCGTCGGTGAGCGGCTGCGTCGCACGGTCATCGCCCCCGAGGGCAGTGGTCGCGCCGCCGAGCTGGTGGAGGCGGGCGAACGGCAGGTGGATGGCCGCACCTTCTACGACCTCGAGTACAGCGTCCATCTCGCCGACCGGGATCGCCACGAGCTGGCCACCGCGGTGGTGGAAGGCGACCGCCTCTACACCCTGGCCGCCAGCACCAACGAGGTGCGCTGGCCCCGGGTGACTCGCCTGTTCCACCAGGTCGTGAGCTCCTTCACCCTCAATTACTGATGGCGGCGCTGCCGTCCGGGCCGCGGGTGCTGCTGCTGGGGGCAGGGTTGGCCGGCGGCCTGCTGGCCCTTGCCCTGGCCGAGCGCGGGGCACGGGTCACCCTGGCGGGCGAACCGGCGGCGAGCGAGGGAGCCACGGCCGTCAGCTACGGCGGCGTTCCCTGGTGGGGCGGCGGTGCTGACCCCCTCGGGCAGCTGCAGACCCAGGCCCCCTCGGCCTGGGGGGCCCTGGAGGCCCGCCATGGGCCCCTGGGTTGGCGGCAGGCCGAACTCTGGCTCCACGGCTCCCGCCCCGCCGGCGATCGGCTGGCCCTCCCCCATGCCCCCGTCGGCAGCTGGCTGACCGCCAGCGAAGCCCGTGAACGGGAGCCGCTGCTGGCCCTGCCGGAGCCGCTGGGGGTGCTGGTGCTGCCCTATGCCCGCATCGATCCCCTCACCCTGCTGGCAAGCCTGGAGCGGACCCTGCCCGCCCTCGGGGTGACCCGCTGCGGCCCCCTGGAAGGGCCAGGCGCCCTGGATCAAGCCCGGCGCCACCACGACCACACGGTGGTCTGCGCCGGCGCCCATGGGGTCCGCCTGCTGCAGCACCTGGGCCTGCCGCTGCCGTCAGGACTCGACCACAGCTGGGCCGGGGTGCTGCAGCACCGGGGATCGGCCCTGGCGGCGGAACGCATCGTGATGCCCCTGCAGCCCCTTCGCCCCAGCCGCGAACGGGAGGAGGTCGGCCCCACCGCAGTGCTGGATGCCGGGTTGGCCCCGGCTCCGGGGGGAGGGGTGCTGCTGGGGCAGAGCTCGTGGTTCGGCCTGCCACTGGCGCCGCCGGCTGCCAACGCCGACCGGGCCCTGCTGGACGCCGCCGCCCGGGCGCTGCTCGGTCCCCAGGGCGCCGCCGGGGACGGTTGGACGCTGGTCCAGCGTCCGGTGGCCTTCTGCCGGGATGGGCGCCCCCTGGTGGGGCCCATCCCGGGCGCCGAGGGGGTGAGCCTGTTCTGTGGCTTTGCAGGTCCCTTCGCCCTGGTGCCCGTGCTGGCCCCCCTGCTGGCCGAGGCCCTGGTCAGCGGTGGCCTGGCTCCGCTGGCAGATCTGGGGGTGCTGCCGTCGCGGCTGCCGGCCAGGTGAGCTGGGGGGTGATCGGCACGATCGGATCCCGGGGCACCGGCAGCAGCTCCCGCAGCAGCCGTGCATAGGTGAGGTTCACCCCCACCGTCGCCTGCAGCCGCCGCAGCAGGCTGCTGATCAGCCGCTCCTGGATGACCGACAGATCTGTCTCGCTGGACAGGCCGCTCTGATAACGCAGCCGCACGTCGCGGAACGCTTCAAGACCGGCGGCCACCTCCTGCTGGGCGGCCTCCAGGCGGGCCAGGCTGGCGGTGTGGTTCACAAAGGCGGTCTCCAGCCGCAGCTGAATCACATCCCGGCGGGCCGTGAGCTGCTGCTGCACGGCGGCGGCCTGTCGCTCCAGGCTGCGGGCCTGGGCGGCGATGGTGCCACCGTCGAACAGCAGCCAGTTGAGGTTCAGACCCAGGGACCAGTCGCCCGAACGGGTGTTCTGGACAGGCAACACCGTGCTGCCGCAGCAGCCCCCGCCGCCGGGGCGGATGTCGTCGGTGCGGGC
>CAMASU010000258.1 GCA_945861105.1 Synechococcus sp. UW140 | reverse complement strand
GGGGAAGGTCGTTCAGCAGCAGCCGCGCCCCTGCGGGCACAGGCTCAGCCCGACGGTCGAGCAGCACGCGGACCCCCAGGGCCTGCAGCGCCCGGCGGGCGCTGCGATGGCTGCGGCGCTGGGCCCGCCGCTGGCAGCCCAGCACCCCCCAGGCCAACGCCAGCCCCTGGTGGCCGGCGGCCTGGACCAGCCCGGTGAGCCGCCCGGCCACCGCCAGGGGCCCAGGGCTCTGCACCGCGTCCTCCTGCTCGAAGTGCGGTGCCACGGGGAACATGCTGGAGAACGGGAAATAACCGTCGAAGTTGCCGTTCACCTGGGTGGTATCGATCAGGTGGCGGTAAAAACGGCGGAAAAGATCGCGGTCGGAGCCCTGGGGATTGCGCCAGAAGCCAGCCAGAGGCTGTTGATCGCTCAGCCCTTCGAGGTTGAAGAACGCCTGGCCCATCACCTTGAGGGGAACGGCATGGAACAGGGCCTGCAGCCCCACGGAGCTGTTGACGGTGATCAGTCCCCGGCAGGCGGGATGGGTCAGGATCGGCGCAATGGGAGCATCGTGGAAATAAAGGACCCGGGCGCCCACACCGGCGGCGGCCGCGGCGGCGGCGATGAGCCGTCCGTAGTGGTGGTAGCCCCGGTCCCGGGGATGGTGTTTGAACACCAGCCGCAGGTCGGTGGGGGCATTGCGGGCAAAGGAATCGATCAGTTCTCGGATGAAGGGCTCCATGCCGGTGAACGATGAACCCATCGTGATCTGCGTGTCGGTCGACACCTGCAGGGGAACGAGCATGAAGGGCGTACCGTCCAGAACCTTTCGCCGCAGCGACGCCTGCGTCAGCGGGTAGACCAGACCGCGCAGCACCCCGATGTACTGACAGAGAATGTCGCGGGGGGTGGGCTGCAACTTGTGGGCCTGATCAAGGATGCGATAACGACTGAAGCAATGCAGGATGAAGATGGGGGGCTTCCAGTAACGCCTCCAGCGCATACCGGCCTCTCGGCGGGACTGGGGGATGACCTCCACCGGTGGCAGCGAGCGATAAAACGCAACGGGTTGGTTGAGGTTGGACCGGGCGTTAACGCTCATGCGCTCCAGGGTCACGTAGTTGGGTCGCGAATAACCCAGCTCAAACACCCAGCCATCAATCGTCCGCTCAGTCTGCAGTTCCTCGATCAACTCAAGGGCCAGCCGATGGGGTTCGATGAAATCGCCATACATGAACACATGCCGGATCCCGTGGCTTTCGATCAGCTCCTTCAGGAAAGGCTTCAGCTCCGGCAGGGGCCCGGCGAAGGGAACCCGCTGATGGCGGGCAAAACCGAACTCGTGCAGGGGAAGCATCAGCTTCAGCACCGGCACCCCGCGCCCCTCCAGGTGCCGGGCCAGTCGCGCAAAGAACAGGCCCAGGGGCCCCATGAGCAGCAGCACCGGACCTTCGATGGTGATGGGCTGCAAGATCGCCGGGCAGATTGCGGCGTAAGACTACCGGGACCGGAACGGGAATCTGTCGCCGAACAGACGCTCCTGCAGGGGTCTCCAGCGACGCAGCAATCGGCGCCTCAGCCCCAGGGGCTGGGCGGGTTGGGAGCGCCAGTCAAGCAACTGGTCGAGGGCCAGTTCGGGTGGGATGTGGTCGCCACTGCGACGACAGACGTAGATCGGGTACTGGATCAGGGCCCCGAACACAAGCTCGTCAAGCTGCAGCCCGCGCCCCCGCCGCGGACAGCGCAGCCGGTCGTGGGTGAGCCCCCATCCCGCATAGAACGGCAGTCCATGCACATGCACCGGACGACGGCGCAGCAGGGCTTCAAAGCCCGTGAGCGAGGTGAGCACATGCACGCCATCCACCAGTCCCAGCAGATGGTCCATGGCGCCGTGCAGCAGCACTTCGTCGGCCAGCCCTGGACAGTGACGTTCACCGGCGCCGCCGTGGCGCAGCCCCGCCACCACATCGGGGTGGGGCTTGTACAGCACGTAGGCCTCGGGCTGGGTCTCCCGCACGGCCGCCAGCAGATCGGCGTTGCTGCGCACCGGGCTGTCGGCGGGCACCCCATAGCGGATCGAGGCGTCGCCGGGCACCTGCCCCGGCACCAGCACCACCGGCCGACCCTCCACCCGGGGGGGACGCCGCCAGGGCTCGGCCTGCAGGTTGTACTTGGTCAGGCCGGCGGCGACGATGCGTTCCCGCAGGGCCTGGGCGCGCCGACGCTCGTGGGGTTCGAAGCCATGGCCGGCCAGAAAGTGCTCCAGGTCGCTGGGGGCTGAACTGTCGTAGTAGATGCCACGTCGGTCCACCACCCACGACAGCGGCTCGATGAGGTTGGCCCCCAGACCCACCGACCGCAGAAAGCCGTCCTCCAGATGGAGGGTGGGGGCGGCCAGCTGCCGCTGGCGGCCCCAGACCACCGCCGTCACCCCCGACACTGGCGCTGGCGCCCCCAGCCGACGGAACCGCAGCCGGCTGCCCCGCGGACCGCGCAGGTACCGCCGCAGCACCGGCCGCTTCCAGCGCCGGAAGCCGTAGGCCACCAGGTCGGGGGGCACCGCCAGCAGATGCTGCCGCTGCAGGGCCAGATGGTCGATCAACCGTTCTGGACCACAGGGGGCCCCGCTCACCGGATCGCGATAGCGGGAATAGCCCACCAGGGCCCCATGCACCAGCTGCTCCAGATCCGCTCCCCCCCGGCGCCAGGGCGGTGCGGGACGACGGTCGCTGGTGAGGCCCCAGCCGGCATAGAACGGCATCCCGAAGCAATGCACGGGCCGGCCCCAGAGCAGCGCCTCGAACCCCATCTGCGACGTGACCACGTAGACCGCAGCCGCCTGCGCCAGCAGGGCAACGGGATGCCCCCCATCCGCAACCGTGAGGATGCGCGGGTGGCGCAGCTGGGCCGCCGTGAAATGCCCCCGCTTGCGACCGGCCACCACATCCGGATGCTGCTTCACGACGACGTGATGCTGCGGGTGGTCGGCCAGGGCCGCCGCCAGGGCCGCCGCAAAGGCATCGGTGTCGCCCGCCCCCCAGCGCAGGGAGAGGTCCCCGGCCGTCTGGTCCACCACCAGCACGTAGGGCTCGGCGGGGGGGGGCGAGTCGCAGGCACCGTTGTACTTCGACAGGCCGGCGGTACACCAGGCGTTGCGCAGGGCGACGGCCCGCCGGCGAGCGTCGGCGTCCAGGTCGGCGGCCACGAGCCGGTCGAGACCGCTGGGGACGGTGGAGTC
>CAMASU010000257.1 GCA_945861105.1 Synechococcus sp. UW140 | reverse complement strand
AGCAACCTGGGAATCAGCTTCCAGCCGCTACCTGTCCAGGCCGGCTCCACGATGGCCTCCACGGCCGGCTGGCGCTCGCGGCTGGCTGTCCCCTGCCGGGTCATCAGCCAGGAGGCCGTCAGTGCAGCGAGGGCGAACACCGTCAGCTCAACGGGTTCACCCACGGTGCCGGCCTTCACCCAGCTGCCGCCGATCCAGCTCCCCGCCAGGGCCGGCAGGCCCAGTTGCAGCGCCGGGCGGGGTGCGAACTGACGGCGGCGCAGACAGGGGCCGAGGTTGCCCAGGGCCAGCAGCATCACCACCAGCAGCGACAGGGGCACCGCCTCTTTCGTCGGCAGGGCGGCGCCGCTGACCAGCAGCGGCAGCAGCAGGATCGAGCCGCCGGCCCCCAGCACCGAGAGCAGAAATCCGATCAGAGCTCCGCCGCCGGCCAGCAGGGCGAGGGTGACCAGCGGGATGTCCAGCGCCATCACAGGCTCACCTTGTTCCAGGGCATCACGGCCAGCAGCCGGGCCATGCCGCAGAAGCCGCTGACCCCGGCGAACACCAGACCAGCGCCCACGAACCAGCTGAGTGCAATCCAGGCAGGCGCCACGGTGTTGCTGAGGATCAGCCCGAGCAGCACCAGCGAGCCGGCGGCGATCTGCACCTGGCGCATCAGCGGCAGCGGCGCGTTCCTGAGTTTGCGCAGCGGCAGGCCGGCCTGCTGCCAGCTGGGGATGCCCCCCTCCAGATCGCTGACGGGGTGGGCGACGCCGCGCTCCAGCAGGGTCTGCACCCCTTTGGCGCTGCGGTTGCCGCTCTGGCAGACCAGCACCAGCGGACCGCTGGGCAGATCGGCCTGATGCAGCCGCGAGAGGGGCACATTGAGGCTGCCGGCGATATGGCCGGCGGCATATTCCATCGGCTCGCGCACATCGATCACGGCGACGCGCTGACTGCCGAGCTGTTCGGCCAGGTCATGGGCTGAGACGCGCTCAGAGGCGGGGGTCTGCAGGTTGGGGAGATTCAGGGAGCTGTGGGCCATGGTTCAGAGATGACGGGGGATGGTTTGACTGTTGGCTGTTGCGGCGGATCAGGCGACGACGCCTTCAAGCGGATAGCCCTCATCGCCCCAGCGGGCGAGGCCGCCGCGCAGGTTGGCCACCTGGCTGTGGCCGGCCTTGAGCAGCTGCTGGGTGGCCAGGGCCGAGCGGCTGCCGGAATGACAGACCACCACCACCGGCTTGCCACTCGGGATCTCGCCGCTGCGCTGATCCAGCTCCGGCAGGGGCAGCAGCAGGCTGCCGGCCACATGGCCGTCGGGGCCGTTGTATTCCTCGGCCGAGCGCACATCGAGCAGCGTCAGCTCGCCGCGGTGCTCGGCCACCCAGCTGGGCGGCAGTTCGGGGAGACCGGCGTAGCTGCGGCTCAGCGGCGCCCAGCTGCTGGATGCGGCCTGCTCGCGGGGCTTGCCGGAGCGCAGGTTGCCGGGCAGGGCCTCGGCGATCTTGTGCGGATGGGGCAGCTTCATGGCCTGCATGTGGCCCACGAAGTCGCGCTCCGTCGCGGCACCGCCGAGGCGGGCGTTGAACGCCTTTTCTTCGGCCACCGAAGTGACCGTGCGGCCGGTGTAGTCGTGGCCGGGATACAGCAGGCAGGACTCCGGCAGTGAAAACAGCTGCTCGGTGATCGAGCGCCACAGGGTGTGGGCATCGCCCTGCTGAAAGTCGCAGCGGCCGCAGCCGCGCACCAGCAGGGCATCGCCGGTGAAGGCCAACGAGTGGTCGTCGAGCACATAGCTGACGCAGCCATCGGTGTGGCCCGGGGTGCTGCGCACCTCCAGCTGGCGGCTGCCGAACGCCACGCGATCGCCGTGCTGCAGCGGCAGGGTGACGTTCTCGGCGCGGGCGGCGGCGGCCAGGCCGATGGCTGAGCCGGTGGCCTGATGCAGCAGCCAGCTGCCAGTGACATGGTCGGCGTGGGCGTGGGTGTCGAGGCAGGCCACCAGGCGGATGCCGAGCTCCTGCAGCAGCGAGAGATCGCGGCTGTGCTGCTCGAACACCGGATCGATCAGCACGCCTTCGCCGCTGGCCACATCGGCGAGCAGATAGGTGAAGGTGCCGGTGTCGGCGTCAAACAGCTGGCGGAACAGCAGCGACTGGCCGCCGGCGGCCGCCGCGAGCAGAGAGGAGGCGGAAGCAACGGTCAAGGGAGAATCCCTCAGAGCTGTTATGAGTATATGCGCATAGCCAGGAATTAGCAAGAGCTGGCTGGTCCCTCCCGCGTCGAGTGTCAGGTGGGCTTGCGGCCCAGGATCTGCAGCACGGCGCTGTCGCCGTGGTGATACGGCCCCTCCTCGATCCAGCGGCGGCGCTCGTGCAGCACGAGCAGCTCCAGGCCCGCCAGTTCGCCACGCAACGTCTCCGGCTCCCACAGCAGCTCCAGCTGCGGTGGCCCGCCAGTGCCGAGCTCCAGCTGCCTGGGCGTGTAGGCCTCCAGGATCAGGTGGCCGCCGGGGCGCAGGGCGGCCACGGCGCGATGAAGCACCTGGGCGCGCAAAGGAGGTGGCAGATGCATCCAGATCGCCACCACCAGATCGACGCTCTGCGGGGCGGGCTGGAACGCGGCCAGATCGCCGCAGCTGGTCTCGATATTCACGCCGCGGCTGCGCGCCAGCGCCTCGGCTTTGGCCAGCCCCACGGCGCTGAGATCCTGGGCGAGCACCCGGTGGCCCAGCTGGGCCAGATGAACGGCATTGCGGCCCTCGCCCTCCGCCAGGCAGAGCGCCTCCCCCGGTGCCAGCGCAGCGGCCTGCTCGCATAGGAAATCATTGGGCTGCTCTCCGTAGGCAAAGCCGGGTTCGCCTTAGCGGCCATCCCAGAAGGCGGCGGGGTTGGCCTGGGGCGATGGCGTGGACGTCATGGGGGACCCCAACGGTGCACGATGCGCCTATCGTCATACAGCGCAGGCCGCGGAGAGTTTGTCATGGCTCAGGGAATGCCCACTCCAGAGGCGCTGGAGGAGATCTCCCAGTTCTTTCGGCTGCTCGGCGAACCCACGCGCCTGCAGCTGCTCTGCCAGTTGCGGCAGGGGCCGATGGATGTCGCCTCCCTGATTCAGGCCACCGGCTTTTCCCAGTCGCACATCAGCCGCCAGCTCGGCCAGCTGCAGCGCGCCGGCCTGGTGACCTCCGAGCGCGACGGCGTGCGCCTGCTGTACCGGGCCGAGGGCGAGCTTGTGGACGACCTCTGCCTGCTGGTGCAGACCCGCCTGCGCCAGCGGCTGGAGG
>CAMASU010000256.1 GCA_945861105.1 Synechococcus sp. UW140 | reverse complement strand
TGTCCTGCATCAGCAGGCTCGGCGGTACACCGGCCCCCATGGTGGGCAGCGGATCGGCATAGAGGGCGCCGTAGGCGAAGCGGGCCTGGTCCACCGGAATCTGACCCGCCTGGGCGTTGAACGACACCGTGCCCAGGAAGGGGGTGCCCCGCAGGAACACCGCCTCCACATACGGCACGGCCACATCGCCAAGGAAGGTCAGTCCCGCTTCCGGGGGCAGCACCCAGCAGCGCTCGCCGGCCACGTCGACCGCATAACGGATCGGCAGGGCTGCCGCAGCCACCAGCCCATCGCGCAGAAAATCGACCACCGCCGCAATCGTCGTCACCTGGCCGTTCTGTTCGGCGATCGCCAGATCCCGGAACAGATCGCTCATCACCCGCCAGAACTGACCCAGGGCATGGGTGGTGGCGGCGGTGCGGATCAGTTCGGGCAGAAAGCCTGGAAACAGGGGATCAAGCAGGGCCAGCAGGGGATCGCGCCGGCGTTTGCGGCTGATGATGGCGCCGCAGCCCGCCAAAAATTCCGGGCTGTCGAGGTAGGTGTCCAGGCCGCCGGTGCCATGCCAGAGCATCGCCTTCATGCAGTACTCGGCGTACTCGAAGTTGATGCGGTCGTGGATCAGGTGGCGCCAGATCTTGCCAGGGCTGTGGTCCCCATCGAGGTAACGCAGCACCGGAAAGGGATTGAGAAACTGCGCTTCGGCCTGATAGATCAGGTTGCGGCTGTAGGCGTCCAGCACCTCGCCATAGCTGGCCAGCACATCCACCACCTGCAGCACATGGTCGGGGCTTTCGGCCAGCAGGGTTTCGCCGGCCAGCAGCCGCCGCTGCAGCTCGTCGGCGGCCACCGGTGTGCGGGCAACGGCAAGCAGGGCGGGAATGACAGGCATCAGCCGGCTCCTCCAGACAGCAGATCAAGGGCCATCCCATGGGTGGCGGCTTCACAGAGATGGCCCAGCCCCGCCGGCAGCAGACCGATGGCCACCACGGCGATGGCGAGGGCCGTGGCGGGCACGGTCTCACGCAGGGCCACCGGCGCCAGACGCACGTCGCGCAGGGCATCGAGGCGGCTGTCGCCCGGGGGGGTGATCGCCAGCCGTCCGAAGAAGGCCCGGTTGACCAGCAACAGAAAGTAGACGGCGGTGAGGGCCGAACCCACCATCGACACGAGGGTCGCCACGGGGAACGGCGCAATGCTGCCGCGGAAGATCAGGAATTCGGAGATGAAGCCGGCCATGCCCGGCAGACCGGCGCTCGCCATCACGCCCAGGATCATCAATGTGCCCGTGTAGGGCAGACCCCGCTCGGGATTGAGCAATCCCCGCAGCACTTCAAGGTCGCGGGTGCCGGTCTTGCGGTACACGATCCCCACGAGCAGAAACAGCAGGGCCGAGATCACGCCATGGCTGACCATCTGGAACACCGCCCCCAGCAGGCTGATGGGGGTGGCGGCGGCTGCTGCCAGCAGCACATAGCCCATGTGACCCACCGAGCTGAAGGCCACCATCCGCTTCATGTCGCGCTGGGCGATGGCCGCCAGGGAGCCGTAGAGCACCGACAGGGCCGCCCAGCCCGCCAGCCATGGCGCAAGCACCGCCCAGGCTTCGGGGAAGAGCCCGAGGCCGAAACGCAACAGTCCGTAGGTGCCGAGCTTGAGGAGCACCCCCGCCAGCAGCACCGACACCGGGGTCGAGGCCTGGGTGTGGGCATCGGGCAGCCAGGTGTGGAAGGGGACGAGGGGAATCTTGATGCCGAACCCGATCAGCAGGGGGAGCAGCAGGGTCAGCTGGCTGACCAGGGGCAGGCTGCCCGCCAGGAGGGGGCTGATGCTGAAGTCGACGGAGCCGGTGGTGAAGGCCAGGCCCAGGAATGAACCCAGGATCAGGAAACCTGAGACTGCGGTGAAGATGAGGAACTTGGTGGCCGCCACGGCCCGGCCGGCGCCACCCCAGACGGCGATCAACAGCCAGAGGGGGATCAGTTCCAGTTCGTAGAACAGGAAGAACAGCAGCAGGTTGTCGGCCAGGAAGGCCCCGTTGACCGCTGCACTGATCAGCATCAGCAGGGCGAAGTACAGGCGGGGGCGCTGGCTGAGGTCGCGGGTGCAGAGGGCCGCCACCAGGGTGAGGGCGCTGTTGAGCAGCACCAGCGGCAGCGACAGGCCGTCGATGCCCAGGCGGTAGTCCAGCCCGATGAGGCTCACCCAGGTGAGGGATTCCTGCAGCTGCAGACCCCCCTGGGTGGGATCGAAGGCCAGCACCACCCGCAGGCTCCAGAGCAGTTGCAGGCCGAGCACCACCAGGGTGAACACCCGGCCGCGCTGGGGGGGCAGGCCGGCGGGCAGCAGCATCAGCAGCAGCGCGCCGAGGGCAGGAATCAGCAGCAGCAGCGACAGGGTCATGGGCGTGTCATCCGTGGATCCAGACCAGTCCCGACAGCAGCAGCACCAGGGCCACCACCGCCGTGAGCACATAGCTCTGCAGCTGACCGCTGACGCCGAACCGCAGGCTTTCGGCACTGGCCAGGGAGGCGGTGCCCAGGCGGCGGGCCAGGCCGCTCACCACCACCTGGTCAAACCGTTCCACCGTGCCCGCCAGGCCGGCCACGAAGGCCACGATCGTGTTGCGGTACAGCTGCGCCGTGTAGAAGTCGTTGGCCAGCAGGTCCTGGAACCAGCGCAGGGTCGGTCGGGCCGACCGGGCCGAGAACCGTTGCAGCGGCAAGGCCACACCGATGGCGGCGCCGATGGCCCCACTGGCCAGCACCAGGCCCGCCGCCAGCGGATCCATCGCCGCCAGCCCGGGCAGCAGGGCCAGCCGGGCAAACACCGCCGGGATGAGCAGCACCACCACGGTGAGGCTGACCATCGGCAGGGCCATCAGCCAGTTCACCTCTGGCGTGCGGCGGGTCTTGGGGTGGGGCTGATCCAGGAACACCTGCCGGTAGACGCGCACCAGATTGACCGCCGTGAGGCCGTTGGTGACGAGCACCACCACCGCCAGCAGCGGCTGGCTGGCGAGGAACGACTGCACCAGGGGGGTGAAACACCAGAAACAGCCGAGGGGCAGCAGGCCGGTGAGACCTGCGGCAGCCACCAGGTAGGCGCTGGTGGTGGCGGGCATGCGGCCGGCCAGGCCCCCGAGTTCGGTGATGTCCTGGCAGTTGGTGGTCGAGATGATGCTGCCGACGCTCATGAAGATCAGGGCCTTGGCTGCGCCGTGGGCAAAGAGCAGCAGCAGGGCCACCGCGGGTTGCTGCAGGGCGATCGCCAGGAACACCAGGCCCAGGTAGGAGGTGGTG
>CAMASU010000255.1 GCA_945861105.1 Synechococcus sp. UW140 | reverse complement strand
GGCCTGCCGCTGCTCCTTGCCCTGGCGGTGCTGATTGCGGACCAATGGAGCAAGTCGTGGGTGCTCAGCAACCTGGAACCAGGAAGGTTGTATCCCTTCCTGCCTGGTCTGCTGGCGCTCCAGCGGGTGAGCAACACCGGCGCCGCCTTCAGCCTGTTTCGAGATTCGGTGCAGGTCCTCGCCGTGGTGAGTCTGGCGGTGAGTGCCGCCGTGCTGCTGTGGATCCTCTGGAAGCCGCCCCATGGCCTTTGGCCAAGTCTTGCCCTCGGTTTTTTGCTGGGTGGGGCAGCCGGCAACGGTCTGGACCGCTGGAACCATGGAGCGGTGACCGACTTTCTGGCCACCGTGCCCTTCTCCTTCCCCGTGTTCAACCTGGCGGATGTGGCCATTAATCTGGCGGTGGCCTGCTTCGCCCTCGACCAGCTGGCAGCCTTCCTGCCGCGACGTTCCGGCCCAGGCAGCTCCCGATCCCGAGGAAGACAGGGTTCCGGACGGGGCGCCGGCCCCGGCGGCAGCCATGGCTGAGCGTCCCGGCCCCACCATCTCCGTTCATCTGGACCACCAGCTAGAGCGGCGGGTTCCCCTGCACGGCAGCCTCTATCGGATCGGCCGGGATCCGAATGCCGAGGTGCTGCTTGAGCAGGCGGCTGTGAGCCGTCGCCATGCCCTGCTGGAACGGCGCGGCAACCACTGGCTGCTCAGCGATGCAGGGTCCACGAACGGGCTGTGGTGGCAGGGGCGCCGGGTGCGGGAACTGCTGCTGCGCGATGGGGATCGGGTGCGGCTGGGGCCGCCCCAGCTGCCCGATCTGCCCGAAATCAGCTTCCATGACGCCGAGTCCGGTCGGCGGCTGCGGCGGTTCCGGCTGGCGATCCTGGGTCCTGCTGCACTGGCCGGAGGAGGCCTGCTGCTCTGGCTCCTGGGGGCCGCGTTGGTGCCGATCCGGGGAAGCCTGGCGACCGTCCGAGGGCCGCTGCTGCTCTACGACCGTGCCGATCGGCCGATCGCTTCGGCCGATGACCGCCGCCACCGGGAACAGGCGAAGCTCGAGGGCTATCCGCGGGTGCTGATCGATGCCCTGCTCGCCAGTGAGGACAGCCGCTTCTGGTGGCACCCCGGCATCGACCCGATCGGCACCGGTCGCGCCCTGGTGACCAACCTGCTGGGCGGCCGGGTGCTGGAGGGCGGCAGCACCCTCACCCAGCAACTGGCCCGCAGCCTCTACCCGGCTCAGGTGGGCGAAGGCGAGACCCTGGGCCGTAAGGGGCGGGAACTGCTCGTGGCCCTTCAGCTGGAGGCGCGCTTCAGCAAAACCGAACTGCTCCTGAGCTACCTGAACCGCGCCTTTCTGGGCGCGGGCTGGGGCTTCGAGGATGCCTCCCGCCGACTGTTCGGCAAGCCTGCCGGCACTCTGTCCCTGGAGGAGGCGGCCCTGCTGGTGGGTCTGCTCTCCTCTCCCTACGGCCACGATCCCTGCAGCCGCCCCCAGGAAGCCCTGGAGGCCCGCAACACCGTGCTTCACAAGATGGTGGACACCGGCCGCATCTCCGCCGACCAGGGCCGCCGCGCCCGCCGTCTGCCGATCCGCCTGAGTGTGGATGCCTGCCGGGGCAATGAACGTCGGGCCATGCCCTTCTACAGCGACCAGGTGCGGCGCGACCTCGATGCGCTGGTGGGGGCGGATGTTGCGGCGGAAGGGAACTACCTGGTGGACACCCACCTGGATCCAGCTCTGCAGGAGCTGATCGAGCGGTTGCTGCGGGAGCACATCGAGGCCAGTCGCTCCCTTGGCGTGTCGGAGGGGGCGGTGGTGGTTCTCGACAGCCGCAACGGCGGCATCCTGGCGATCGTGGGAGGCCGCGACTACCGCCGCAGCCAGTTCAACCGGGCCTCGATGGCCCTGCGTCAGCCGGGGAGCACCTTCAAACTGGTGCCCTACACGGCGGCGATCGAACGCGGGGCCAGGCCCGGCGATGGTGTGAACTGCGGGCCCCTAACTTGGCAGGGCCAGGTCTTCGAGAGCGGCTGCGGCGGCACGATCAGCCTGCGGCAGGCCCTAGCGATCAGCAGCAACACCGCTGCCCTGCGGCTGGCCCGGCGGGTAGGTCTCGATGCGGTGGTTCACAAGGCCCGAGACCTGGGCTTCAGCACACCGCTCGATCCCGTGCCGGGCCTGGCCTTGGGTCAGAGCGAGGTGACCCTGCTGGAACTCTCTGCCGCCTACGCCGCAGTGGCCGACAACGGCCTCTGGCATGCCCCGAGCACCATCCGCCATCTGACCGACGCCGAAGCCTGCCCAGCCGGGAAAGAGGAGAAGGGTTGCCGCAGCGTGCCGAAGACCGCACCATCTTCCAGGGGAGCCCGATCCAAGGATGGGAAGGTCTCAGTCGGCAAGCTCGAGCCCGGCGGCGTGGCCGGAGCGGCCGGTCGGCGAGCCATGGCCCCAGCCACGGCGAAGCTGATGCAGGAGATGCTGCGGGGTGTGGTGAACGGGGGCACCGGAACGGCCGCCTGGGTGAGCGGCGGGGTGTGGGGAAAGACGGGCACCACCAACGACGGCCGCGACCTCCTTTTCGTGGGCGCGGTGCCCGATCGCCACTGGGTGATGGGGGTGTGGCTAGGGAACGACGACAACACGCCCAGCCGTTCCACCAGCCACCTGGCCGCTGAACTCTGGGGCCGGATCGTTCGCTCCTCGGTGGCCACCCCCTAATGCTTCCCAAGCGCCTTTGGCTCTGGATTGCGCTGGCCTTGCTGCTGCTGGTGGTGGTCGCGGTGGTGCTGCAGGCCTTCAATCAGCTGCTCTGGCAACTCAGCTACTGGCTTCCTGGCTGGCTGATCGGGCCGCTGGTGTTGCTCGTGCTCGCCGCCGTCGGACTGGCCCTCGCCCAGGTGGGCCTGCCCTGGCTCCAGGCCCTGCGCCAGGGGAAAGGCATCGGTCCGGGCCGTCGCGGTGAGGCGCCGCTGAACCTGGAGCGGCCCGCCAGCCGTCGGGAGGCGGCGGAACGCAATCTCGATGCGATCGACCGCACCCTTGAACGGGTGCGCGATGCGGTGGAGCGGGAGGCCCTGCAGCAGGAGCGGATCCGCATGCAAACCGAGCTGGAGCGCGGCGATCTTCGGATCGTGGTCTTCGGTGGTGGATCCGTGGGCAAGACCTCCTTGATCCGTGCATTGCTGCAGGAGCTGGTGGGGTGCGTGGGAGCTCCGATGGGGTCCACCACCAGTTCCTCCTCCGACCGCTACCGCCTGCGGCTGCGGGGGCTTGAGCGGGCCGTGATCCTGGAGGACACCCCCGGCATCCTCGAATCGGGAGCCGAG
>CAMASU010000254.1 GCA_945861105.1 Synechococcus sp. UW140 | reverse complement strand
TGCGCTGGTCGAGGCCCAGCAGCTGCTGGGCCAGCCAGCGGTAGCCGCGGCCGTCGGGATGGTGGAAGGCAGTGGCCGAGCGGCCGAACCCGCCCAGCACCGCCCGCACCGAATTGGGGGCCTGGGGATCGAAGCAGGGATGCTCCAGCAGGGCCTCAGCCCGGGCGATGGCATCACCGAAGGGGGTGGAAGCCTCCAGGGCGAACCAGGCATCCAGCACCACCGGTCGCTCGAGCCAGCGGCGCTGGAAGGCCTCCAGGGCCTGCTGCCGTTCGGGACAGTCCCAGGGCTGCAGGGCTGCCAGCCCGGCCCGGGCCAGGGTCATCGACGGTCCGGTCACCGCGGCCGCAGCCGCGGTCCTGGCGCCGCCGTCCCCCACGGCGGCCTGCAACAACCACACCAGCCCCTGCAGCTGGCGTTCACCGACGCCGGCAGGCCAGGGCAGGGCCTGGCGATCGGCCGTGGCCGCGGCCAGCTGCTCCAGGTCGGACCCGAGCCGTTCCGCCAGCCAGCGGCGCTGGCCCAGCAGGGCCTGCTCGAGGGCCGGCGGGTCGGGCACCAGCCCCTGGGCCAGGCAGGCCGCCTCCAGGTCTTCCATGGCAGGGGGATGCAGCAGGGCCACCAGCAGGCGCAGGTCAGCGAGGGCCAGCAACCGCCGGCAGGCCCGTTCCAGCAGGGCCTCCAGGGCGGGCTCGGGGGCCAGCAGCCAGCGGCTCCAGAGCTGCTGCGCCGCATCCCAGCGGTTGACCGGATCCGGTTCGGCCCCCATCAACACCTCGAGCTCGGCGTCGGTGGTGCTGGCCTCGAGACGCACCGGCGCCGAAAGACCGCGCAGCAGGGAGGGGATCGGTGCGTCTCCGGCCGGCAGGTCGTCGAACCGCCAGCAGGCCGACGGCCCCTCCAGCACCCGCAGCTCCTCCAGCAGCAGCCGGCCGTCACCCGCGAAAAGGGCCAGGGACACGGGAATGGGCAGGGGTTGCTTGTCGGGCTGGCCGGGGGAGGGCCCGTGGTGCTGGCTCAGCTCGAGCTCGAGGCTGCCCCTGGCCGCATCCCAGCGGCGCTGGAGCCGCAGCCGCGGGGTGCCGGCCTGGTGGTACCAGCGGCGGAATGCCCCCAGATCGACCCCCGAGGCGTCCTCCAGGGCCTGCACGAACTGATCACAGGTGGCGGCCTCACCGTCATGGCGCTGCAGGTAAAGGGCGACGCCCCGACGGAAGGCCGGATCCCCCAGCAGCGTGCGCTGCATGCGGATCAGCTCGGCACCCTTTTCGTAGATCGTTGTCGTGTAAAAGTTATCAATGGCGATGTAATGGTCGGGCTGCACAGGGTGGGCCGTGGGGCCTTCGTCTTCAGGAAACTGATGGGCCCTCAGCAGGGCAACATCGGCGATGCGTTTGAGCCCGGCACCATGCAGATCAGCCGTGAACTGCTGATCACGGAACACGGTCAGACCCTCCTTGAGCGACAACTGAAACCAGTCACGACAGGTGACCCGGTTGCCGGTCCAGTTATGGAAGTATTCATGGGCCATCACACTCTCAATCCGCTCCAGCTCTGCATCCGTGGCGGTTTCGGCGTCGGCCAGCACCAGCTTGGAGTTGAAGATATTGAGGCTCTTGTTCTCCATGGCGCCCATGTTGAAATGGCGCACGGCAACGACATTGAACTCATCCAGGTCGTATTCAAGCCCATAGACCTGTTCATCCCAGCCCATGCAGCGCTTCAGGCTGGCGAGGGCATGGCGGCAGAGCCCCTCATCACCGGGTTCGACATGCAGTCGCAGCTGCACGGTCCGGCCGGAGGCGGTGACGAACTGATCCCGCACCTCCTCCAGGCGGCCCGCCACCAGGGCGAACAGATAACAGGGCTTGGGGAATGGGTCTTCCCAGACGGCGAAATGACGGCCGCCGGGCAGATCCCCCTGCTCGATGCCGTTGCCGTTGCTCAGCAGCACCGGCGCCGTGTGACGATCGGCCTCGATGCGAACGCGGTAACGGCTCAACACATCCGGCCGGTCGGGGAAGGGGGTGATGCGCCGGAACCCTTCGGCTTCGCACTGGGTGGTGAACAGCTCACCACTGACGTACAGACCCTCCAGGGCGGTGTTGGTGTGGGGCTCGAGCCGGGCCAGGGTCTCGAGGCAGAAGGGCTGGGGCGGTGGGTTGTGCAACCGCAGCCGCCCGTCGCCGTAGGACCAGCTGTCCTCCCCGGGGCTGGCACCATCGATGCGCAACTCCAGCAGCTGCAGATCAACGGCATCGAGCTCAAGGGGAACCACCCCGTCCGCATCAGTGGCCTGGGGCTCGATCGTCAGGCGGCTGAGGACAACGGCATGGTCATCGAACAACTGCACCGTGAGCTCGACCCGCGGCACCTGCAGCAGCGGCGGCCTGTAATCGGCCCGGCGCACCACGACGGCGGGGGCATCAGCACGGTCGGCCATGGGCGGAGATCACCAGAGGCCCACTCTGCCGCTGCCGGCGGCATTGCAGCCAAGCTGCGAACCCAGCAGCATCCCCAAGGGCACGGCCCAGGTGCGGCCGTCACCGCGGGAGCTGGCGTAGCCGATGCCGCCCCCGGCCAGCCCGCCGAGCAACCGACCGGTGTTGCAGCGCTGCTGCTGGAGCTGCTGCTGTTGCTGCAGACCGTCGTCCATCAGCTCCGCCATGGGCCCATCAGAGCCCCCCGGCAGAAACAGCTGGGACCGGGCCGGCAGGGGCCGAAGGCTTCCCACCGGCACAACGACGCGCCACCATCAACGGACCCCACAGACGAACTGAGACCAGTGAATCTCAGATCGGTGGCGGTGGTGTGACCGGGCCGGCCTGGCTGTGTGGCCGGATGTGACCGACCCTCAGCCCACCATCACTGGGCCTTGCCGGGCTTGGCAGGCGCCTTGGCACCACCCGCCGCGCCCTTGACGGCCTTCTGGACCTGATCGCGGACATCGGCCGGCATGGAGTCGGGGCACATCTGGGAGATGCCGATCAGCACCGAGTTCACCGAGCCCTTGCGCAGGTCCTCCACCGGCAGAGGCTTGGGCCCCAGGGGCTGGATGATGCCCCCGTGCTGCCCTTGCAGCACCTGGGTGACCGTCTCCGACGCAATCCCCACGGCCTTGTTGAAGTCGACGCCGTTGCCGGTGGCGATGCAGGCGTTGACGGCACCGATGCGGGTGTAAAGGCCCATCTCGGCATCGGTGGCTGGCCGCGGGGCCGCCCCCTGGGCCCGGGCGGCAGGCAGGGAAGCCGCGCCGCAGAGCAGCAGAGCGGTGAGAACAGACAGCCGACGCAGGGTCACAGGCAGAGAGGCAACGGCGCCCATAG
>CAMASU010000253.1 GCA_945861105.1 Synechococcus sp. UW140 | reverse complement strand
CACCGCATCGATGGCGCCACCACGGCTGTAGAGGCCACCACCGAAGGCACGGTCCAGGCTGGCGCGGTCGCCGAGGCTGCCGGCCACCAGGTCGAGGGGCCGGCCGCTCAGCTCCTGCACCCGTTCGAGGGCCTTGGGGGAGCTGTTGCGGAAATCGTCGAGCACCACCACCTCGTGGCCGGCCTCGAGCAGCACGAGGGCGGTGTGGCTGCCGATGAAGCCGGCACCTCCGGTGAGCAGCAGCCGGGCCATGGGGGAGGGTCAGAGCGCCGCCATTCTGGGGCCAGGCCCGGGCCGCCAGGCAGGATGGCCGCGATCGCGGAACGGCAGAGGGCGTGGTGGAGCAGCTGCAAAGCCTGCGGGGCATGGTCGATCTGCTGCCGGCGGCCACCGCCCGCTGGCAGGCCCTGGAAGCCACCGCCCGGGAGCACTTCCGCCGTGCCGGCGTTGTCGAGATCCGCACGCCGCTGCTCGAGGCCACCGAGCTGTTCGCCCGCGGCATCGGCGAAGCCACCGACGTGGTGGGCAAGGAGATGTATTCGTTCATCGACCGTGGTGAGCGGTCGTGCACCCTGCGGCCGGAGGGCACCGCCGGCGTGGTGCGGGCGGCGCTGCAGCACGGTCTGCTGAGTCAGGGTCCCCAGCGCCTCTGGTATGGCGGGCCGATGTTCCGCTACGAGCGTCCCCAGGGGGGCCGCCAGCGCCAGTTTCACCAGATCGGCCTCGAATGCCTGGGCTTCGCCGATCCCCGCAGCGATGTGGAGGCCATCGCCATCGCCTGGGATCTGCTCGCCGCCCTCGGCCTGCAGGAGCTGACGCTGGAGATCAACAGCCTCGGCACCCCTGGGGACCGCCGCCGCTACCGCGAGCGGCTGGTGGCCTGGCTGGAACAGCACCAGGCGGGCCTCGACCCCGATTCGCAGCAGCGGCTGCAGACCAATCCCCTGCGCATCCTCGACAGCAAGAACACCGACACCCAGCGCCTGCTGGCCGACGCTCCACAGCTGGCCGACAGCCTTGACCCCGCCAGCCGCGACCGCTTCGAGCAGGTGCTGGCCGGGCTGCGGCAGCTGCAGATTCCCGCCGTGACCAACCCGCGGCTGGTGCGCGGCCTCGATTACTACGGCCACACCGCCTTCGAGATCACCAGCGGTGCCCTCGGGGCCCAGGCGACCGTCTGTGGTGGCGGCCGCTACGACGGGCTGGTGGAACAGCTGGGCGGTCCGCCCACCGCCTGCATCGGCTGGGCCCTGGGTCTCGAGCGGCTGCTGATCCTGCAGGAGCGCAGCGGCACCGCGGCGGCCCCCGGCGCCCCCGACGCCTACCTGGTGAGCCAGGGGGACGCGGCCGGCCCGCTGGCGGTGGTGCTGGCCCGCGATCTGCGCCGGCAGGGGCTGGCGGTGGAGCTGGACCTGAGCGGTGCCGGCTTCGGCAAGCAGCTCAAGCGGGCCGACCGCAGCGGTGCCCGCTGGGCGGTGCTGCTCGGGGACCGGGAAGCCGAGGACGGCACCGTGCGGCTCAAGGACCTGCGCCAGGCGGCCGATGGCGGCGACGCCGCAGTGCCCCAGGCCGACCTGGCGGCCCGGCTGCGTTCGGCCGGTGGCTGACGGGCCCACCCCGCTGCTGCTGCTGGCTGACACGGCGGCACCGGAGGCCCTGGGCAGCAAGTTGCTGGCGGCGGCCCACCAGCTGGGGTTCGACCCACCGGTGGCCTACACCTCCCCCGCTCCCCACTGGTCCCCCTCGATGGCGCGGCGGCGGGGGAAGGTGTTTTACCGGCTGGCGGACCGGCGCAGCTGGGAATGGTGGGGCTTCCAGCGGCAGCTGCTGGCCCTGGTCGAGGCCACGGCCCCGCGGCTGGTGCTGGTGACCGGCATCCTGCCGCTGCAGGCCCGGGTGTTCGCGGCGGTGCAGGCCCGGGGCGGCCGGGTGGTGAACCTGCTCACCGATGACCCCTGGAATCCGATCCACCGCCGCCGCTGCTTCCTGGCCAACCTGCGGCGGTATGACCACATCTTCAGCACCAAGGAGGCCCTGGGGGCGCGGCTGGAGGCGGCCGGCTGCCCGTCGACCAGCTGGCTGCCCTTCGCCCACCACCCACCGCTGCACCGGCCGCCGCTGCCGGTGACGGCAGCCGACCGCAGGCGCTGGGGCTGCGACCTGGTGTTCGTGGGCACCGGTGCGGGCGAACGTCTGCCGTGGCTGGCGGCGGCCGCCGCGGCGGCCGGCGGCGGAGCCGACTGCCGGCTGCATGGCAACGACTGGCGGGGCCTGGCCACCCCGGGCTGGCGGCAGGGGTCCGAGGTGCTGGGCGACGACTACTGCCGCGCGATCTATCACGGCCGGCTGGTGCTGGGGCTGCTGCGCCAGGCCAACGGCGACACCTGCACCGACCGGTCGTTCGAGATCGGTGCCATCGGCGGCTGCGGTCTGTATCAGGACAGCGCCGTGCACCGGGCGCTGCTGCCCGGCTACCCCGACGTGGGCTTCTTCCGCGATCCGGCGGAACTGGAGCGCCACACCCGGGTGCTGCTGGGGGACGGCGGCCTGCGCCAGCGGCTGCGGGAGCTGGGGGCGCGGGCCCTGCGGCAGCACCGCCACAGCTATGCCGCCCGGCTGGAGGCGATCCTGGCCTGGGCCGGCGGCGACCATCGATGACCCAGGCCAGGCAGACCGAAGCGATCACGATCGTGCTGCCGGTGTACGGCCGCTCGGCCCTGCTGGCCCAGGCGCTCGCGTCGGTGCTGGGGCAGAGCGATCCCGGCTGGCGGCTGCTGATCGCCGACGACCATTCACCCCCGGACACCGTGGCGCAGCTGCAGGCCTGGGAACAGGGCCCGGCGGCGGGCCGATCGGTGACCCGCCAGCGCAGCCCCCACAACCGCGGCCTGTTCGCCAACCTCAACGGGGCCCTGGCGGAGGTCACGACCCCCTGGGTGCTGCTGCTCTGCAGCGATGACCTGCTGCACGCCGACGCCATCGCTGAGCTGCGGCGACTGCGGCAGGACTGGCCGGCGGCGGCGCTGATGCTGTCGACCTTCGATTCAATCGGTGCCGATGGCCGCCCGCGGCCGGCGACATCCGCCGACTATCACGACCTGGTGAGCCGCCGCACCACCCTGCTGCCGCCAGAACGGTTTGTGCCGCAGCTGCTGCGGCTCGGCAGCCTCAACGGCAACCTCACGGGCATGGCCTTCACGGTGGACCTGTGGCGACGGGTGGGGCCCTTCCGGGAGGACTGGCGCCACGCCGCCGACTGGGAGTGGCTGGCACGGGCCGCCGCCGCCGGGCCGGTGCTGCTGAACCGCACCCCCATCGCCTCGGTGCGCACCCACGACGGCCAGCTGTCGGATGCCAACCGCCGCAGCGGCCATGAA
>CAMASU010000252.1 GCA_945861105.1 Synechococcus sp. UW140 | reverse complement strand
GAACCCCCCGCGGACGGCTGGTGGCACCTTGATCTCGAGGTGCCACCCGAGCTTGAGGAATCGCTGCTCTGGCGGCTCGAAACCCTGGGCATCCCCCGGGTGTCGATCGGCTTCAGGCCCGAGCGGCCCGATCGGCGCACGCTGGAGGCCTGGCTGCCGGTGGCCGACTGGCCCCTCAGCGAACATGGACGCCTGGAGGCCGCCCTGCAGGCCCTCGGGGCCCCCTTCGGCGTCACCCTGCCGCCCCTGCGCTGGCAGACCCAGGCCGAGGAGGACTGGTCCCTCAGCTGGAAGCGCCACTGGCAGCCCGATCCGGTGGCCGAGGGGCTGCTGATCCTGCCTGCATGGCTCGAGGTGCCGGCGGAGCATCGCCACCGGCAGGTGATCCGCATCGACCCGGGCAGTGCCTTCGGCACCGGCAGCCATCCCACCACCCGGCTCTGCCTCGAAGCCCTGGACCAGGGGCGGCCCGATGGCCTCAGGGTGGCTGACCTTGGCTGCGGCAGCGGCATTCTGGCCATCGCGGCCCTGCTGCTGGGGGCCCGGCGGGCCTGGGCCTGCGACATCGATCCGCCGGCCGTGCGGGCCACCGAGGCCAATGCCGCCCTCAACGGCTGCGCCGACCGACTGCAGGTGGCCGCAGGTTCGGTGGAGACCCTGCGGGCCCTGCAGGGGGGACAGAAGGCCGAGCTGCTGCTGGCCAACATCCTGGCGCCGGTGCTCAGCGACCTGGCCCCCAGCTTTGGCGAGCTGCTCGCCGACGACGGCGTCGGACTGCTGAGTGGCGTTCTCGAGGACCAGGCCGGACCGCTGCTGGAGGTGCTGGCCCCCCTGGGCTGGACCGGTCGGGTGCGGATGGTGCTGGCCCCCTGGGTGGTGCTGGAGATCCGGCGGTCCCTCGCCCGGCCGATCGACGGGGACTGATAACGCTGTCTTATCAGTCTTGGTTGTCCGATTGGCCTTCGTCCTGCAACCGCGGGGACCCCGCGCGTCAGGTGTAGAAAGGACCCGCCCACAGGCCCGGCTTGCCGAGGACCTGAGCCACCATCAATGCCATGGCGTCCTACAAGGTCACCCTCATCAACGAGAGCGAGGGCCTGAACAAGACCATCGAGGTTCCCGACGATCAGTACATCCTCGATGCCGCCGAAGAGCAGGGCATCGACCTGCCCTATTCCTGCCGTGCCGGTGCCTGCAGCACCTGTGCCGGCAAGATCACCGCAGGCACCGTCGACCAGAGCGATCAGAGCTTCCTCGACGACGATCAGATCGAGGCCGGCTTCGTGCTGACCTGCGTCGCCTACCCCACCAGCGACGTCACCATCAAGACCCACGCGGAAGAAGAGCTCTACTGAGCCCCTGCCGCTGCCCCCGGGTCACCGGGGGCGTCACCACCCCTGCGGGGGTGGCTTTTTTTTGCTCCGCCTTCCCCCTGTTCCCCCCGGCTGTGACGCACCACGACCGCCTGCTCCCCAGCGGCAGCGAACGGCCCAGTCCCGGGGGCATGTACAGCTTCCGGGTGCTGGGTCCCTGCTGCCGCCTGTTTGATCGCGAAGAGTTGCCCTGGCCCTGCTGCCGCCTGCAGTGGCGCAGCAAGGAGCCGAGCTGGCGACGGGTCGGCCGCCGCCTCGTGCCTGACCTGGCGGCCCGTCGGTGCCCCACCTACGTGGTCGAGCTGCTGCAACCCGGCCTGCGGCCGACGGTCACCACCATCACCTTGTTCGCCGAACGGCTCAGCCCCGGGCTGCAGGAATGGTGGTACAGCAGAAAACCGACGACCCTGGAGGTGACGCCTCCAGAGCCGCCGGCCGAGGATCCCGGTCGGGATGCGATCCGTCAGACCTGACGGGGCAGATCAGAAATAGATCTTGCCGCCCCCCCACTGGGGACCCTGAACCTTCGGCGCCACCAGGATGTAGCCGGCGATGAGACGCAGGTCTTCATCGTCCAGGTCGCGCATCTTCACGAACACGTCGGCGCTGCGCAGGCTCGGATGCACATCGGCGATGGAGACCTCGCCGTCATAGGAGGTGGGGTCCTTGAAGTAGTCGACCAGTGCCTCGACGTTGTCGCGGGGCGGAGTCGCCAGGGCCAGGGTCTCGGGGTCGAGGCCCACGTTCTGATTGGTCTTGGTGATGCCGCCGGCATGGCAGGTGCCGCAGCTGGAGTTGAAGATCTTCCGTCCGGACTTGATCTCGGGCTCACTGAAGGTGACCGTGGTGCCGCTGGGATCGGCAGGAACGGTGAGGGTCTCGGCATCCCATTGCAGCGCCTCGGCCGCGGTTGGCAGCAGCAGCAGGGCCAGGGGCAGCAGCAGCAGTACGACGGCACGCCGCAGACCCTGAAGGACGGTGGACATGGAGAAAACGTGCAGAGGGGGACGGACGCCAGAGCCCTTGTATCACGCAGAACAGGCGCTCCGGACTGGATCGGGCCGGCGACTCACGAACTGTTGCAGGCCCCCGGGACCAGATCGATGGCCAGCAGGTCCCGGGCCAGATCAGTGGACGGAAAGATCGCCCGGGCTTCGGCCAGCAGATCTTCGGGGGTGGTGCCGTTGCCCGGCGCATAGCGGGGGCTGAGGTGGGTGAGCAGCAGCCTCGAGGCACCGGCTTCGGCGGCGGTCTGGGCCGCCATGGTGCTGGTGGAGTGCTGGCGCTGGAACGCCAGCTCGGCATCCCCATGGCTGAAGGTGGCCTCGTGGATCAGCAGGTCGACCCCCCGGGCCAGGGAGACGGCGCTTTCGCTGAACACCGTGTCGGTGCAGTACGCCAGGGAGAGGCCGGGCTGCGGGGCACCGCAGAGCCGGCGGCCGTCGATCCGGCGCCCATCCTCGAGCTCCACGGTCTCCCCGGCCTTGAGGCGGGCGAAGACGGGGCCGGGGGCGAGGCCGAGGGCGCGGGCCGCCTCGGGGTCGAAACGACCGGGCCGCTCGGCCTGCTGCAGCCGGTAGCCGAAGGCCGGGATGCGATGGCGCAGCGGCGCACAGGTCACCGTCAGATCCCCGTCCTGCAGCACCGGGCTGCCGCGGCGGGCGCAGTCTTCCACCGGATGGAAGCGCAGGGGGTAGCCGATGCGGGTCGACGAGTGCTCGAGGGCCCCCAGCACGAACGCCTCCAGGGGCCGGGGGCCGTGCAGATCGAGGCCAGTGCAGGTGCCGGCCATGCCCAGGCTCGCCAGCAACCCCGGCAGGCCGAACACATGGTCGCCGTGCATGTGGGTGATGAAGATCCGCCGCAGCTGGCTGACCCGCAGCTCACTGCGCAGGAACTGGTGCTGGGTGGCCTCGCCGCAGTCGAACAGCCACAGCTCACTGCGCTGGGGCAGCCGCAGGGCCACGGCCGACACATTGCGACCCCGGGTGGGCACGCCGGAACTGGTGCCTAAAAAG
>CAMASU010000251.1 GCA_945861105.1 Synechococcus sp. UW140 | reverse complement strand
CCGGCAGCACCACCAGTTCGCGGATGCAGGCAAAGCTGCGGGCCCAGTCGTGGGCTTCGGCCACCGGTTCCCAGGGGTCGGCTTCGCCCCAGAGCAGCCGCACCGGCACGGGCAACCGGGCCAGCAGCGAAGGGGCCAGCTCCTCATTGAAGAGGTTGACAAAGCCCCGGAAGCTTTCGCTGGCTTCCTCCCGTCGGCTGGGGGCCAGCAGCAGTTCCAGCAGCTCGTCGTCGCAATGGCTGCCGCTGGGGTAGGCCTGGGCGAGGGCCTGACGCACGGCTGCCGGCCTGGCCAGCAGCCGCAACAGGGGCTGGATCACGGCCCGTCGCCGCACCAGCTGCTTCAGCAGCGGGCGTCCGAGGCGGGCCAGGGGCGGTTGCTCCCCGAGGCGTTTGTCGTCGAGGCGCCGCTGGGCGCAGTCGATGAGGATCAGCTGCACCGGTGGTCGACCGGCCTGCAGCAGCAGCTCCGCTGCCCGCAGCACCGCCAGGGCACCCACCGAATTTCCCACCAGCTGCACCGGTGTCCCGTCCGGAGCCACCTGGTCCAGCACGAAATCAGCCAGCTGACGGGCCCACAGGTCAAAGCCATAACGAACGGCTCCCGGAGCCGGCGGTTCACCGTCCAGCCGGGAGGGGGGCATGGCGCTGGCGCCGAAGCCCAGCAGATCCGGGGCCCAGACCGGTCGGTCCTGGGCCAGGGGCGCCATCACCGCACGCCAGTGGCCACTGGAGGCCCCGAAGCCGTGCACCAGCACCACCGGAGATGCGGTCCCCGCAGGGCCAGGCAACATCCGATGACAGACCGGCAGGGACCCGGCCGCGCCAAAGGGTATGGCTCCGGACCAGTCGCGGCAGACGGTCGGTGGCAGCTGGGCAGATGACGTCAGGGGAGGGGTCAGACCGTGGAGGTCTGGTTGGCCAGGAGCGACTTCAGTTTGGACAGTTCATTGGCCCAGCGGGGATCGGGGGCCTCGGTGCTGGGGGCGTCACTGTGGACGACCTTGTCAACCGGGCGGCGGGCGGCCGAGGGGTTGCCACCTCCGGACGGTGCACGACGGTCACCCCGGTCACCTCGTTCGCCGCGGCCACCGCCGTCGCGGCCCTCACGGCGCTCGGACACCTCGACCCGCAGGGACTGACCTCCGAAGTCGCGGCCGTTGAACTGTTCGATCACGGCATCGGCCAGGGCCGGATCGTCGAGGTTGACGAAGCCGAAACCGCGACAGGCGCCGGTCTCCCGGTCAAGCACGGCCTTGAAACGCACACCGGCTCCGACGGCGGCGAACAGGCCTTCAAGCTCCTTCTGGTCGAATGACGGAGGAAGGTTGCCGACGTAGAGGCGGTTGCTCATGGAAAGAAACTCAGGCGGTCGCCGGAGGGATGGCCCTGGGGCGATGGTGAACAGTCTCCAGGACTACAGCTGGAGCAGTAGCAGTTAACCACGGCGGATCACCGTTTTCTGCATTAACCGCCCGACCGCTGCACCCCTGTGGCATCGCACCAACGGCGGGCTGCCGTCAGGTCTGCAGGGCGTCCGAAGGCCCGTTCCAGGGCCAGGGCCTCCAGGAGCCGTCCGAGTACCGGGCCAGGGGCCAGGCCCAGCTGCTGTTGCAGCAGGCGGCCGTCGAGGGCGGCCCGGGGGTGAAACAACGGATCCTCTGGCCGACGCCAGCGCGGCAGCCAGCCCGCGGTGGCCTCGGGGCGCAGCAGCACCAGGGCCGGCAGGTCGCTCTCCAGGTCGCGGCAGAGCTGCAGCTGCTCCTGCTCCGCCAGCGGCGGGTGGTCGACCAGCGCCCGGGCCCAGTGCCGCAGACGGCCCACCCGCTGCTGCAATCGACGGCTGGCCCGCAACCGGACCAGGGACTGGGACCCGAAACAGCCGGCCAGGCGGGCCAGGGGCAGGGCCAGGGCTCGTTCCGCGGTCCCTAGCCCCAGGTCCTGGGCCCGTTGGGCCAGGGGGCCTGCGGTGTCGGTCGATTCGAGGGGGTCGAGCCAGGGCTGCAGCAACCCCAGGGCAATGGCCAGCTCCAGGGCCGGGTCGGCCCCCTCGGCGGCGGCGAGTTTCTCCAGTTCGGCCAGCACCCGTTCCGGTGCAGCGCCCGTCAGGGCCCCGGCATGCCGTCGCAGCAGCGCCACCGTCGAGGGCTCGAGGGGCAGGCCCAGTTCGGCCATCAGCCGCGGCCCCCGCAGCAGCCGCAGCGGATCCTCCAGCAGGTTGGTCTCGCCGACGGCCCCCAGGCGTCCTTCGCACAGGTCCACCAGGCCGCCGCAGGGATCCTCCAGGGGGGCCCCGGCGGCCAGGGGCACGGCCATGGCGTTGATCCGGTAGTCGCGCCGGCGCAGATCGCTGCGCAGATCCGGCCCGCAGCGGGCGGCAAAGTCGATGGTCCAGGGGCCCCGCACCAGCCGGGCCATGTCCCGGTCGGCATCGAGCACAACGGCATGGCCACCGTGGGTGCTGGCCAACCGGCGGCTGAGGGCAATGGCTCCGCCCGGTACCACCAGATCGAGGTCAGGGGTGGGGCCGAGCCGCCCCAGCAGGGCATCGCGCACGGCGCCGCCCACGAGGGCTGTGTTCGGGGGCAGGGCCTCGGGGGGCAGCGGCCAGCCCCGGGCCGCGACGGTCTGGCGCACCTGCTCGCCGGCGATCCCCGGGTCCAGGGGGGGCCGGGGGGGGGGGCGGGGCGGAACGGTTGACGGCAGGGGACGGCGACGGCCTTCAGAATCGCCACGGACCCCCGCTGACGGCAAGCGTGTGCATCTGCGTCGACTGCCACTGGATTGACCGCTGTCGGGCCTATCACGCCGTCGAAGCCCGCCACGGCCAGCCCCACCTCACGACGACGCCGTCCTTCGACCCCCAGGAGCCGCGCATTCACGTCAGCCTCGTGCCGGTGGGGGAGGGCTGGGGCGCGGAGTGGGACGTGCGGGCCTGCGGCAGCTTCCGGGCCGACCCCGGCCGCTGGCGTCGCCTCTGCCCCACGGCCCCCCTGCCCCGTTGACGCCGCCATGACCCCCCTGGCCCTTGCCCTGCACACCTCGGGCAGTGACCTCGGCCTGGCGCTGCTCGACGGGGATGACCGTCGCTGGGTCGAGCTGCCCGTGGGCCGTGCCCTGGCGAATGCCCTGCCGGGTGCCGTGGCCGGCCTGCTTCCGCCCCGCCGCTGGCCCGAGCTGACCTGGATGGCCGTGGCCCTGGGACCCGGCAGCTTCACGGCCACCCGCCTGGGGGTGGTCATGGCCCGCACCATCGCCCAGCAGGTCGGCTGCCGCCTGCATGGGGTCGGCAGCTTCCTGCTGGTGGCCCGCCGCCGCCGCCGCGAACTGGAGGCTGGCGGTCCGGTCTGGATCGGCCAGACCCTGCCCCGTCGGGGAACCGTGGTCGGCCGCTACGCCATCGAGGCCGGCC
>CAMASU010000250.1 GCA_945861105.1 Synechococcus sp. UW140 | reverse complement strand
TGACGCCGCTGAGCTTGAGCAGCAGCTGCGGCAGGTGGCCGGCGAGGGGGCGGCGGCCCGCGCCAATCGGGTCAGCATCCTGCTGGGCCATCCCGAGCTGCCCACCACCCGCACGGTGAGCCCGAGCCTCTGGGCGATGCTGGGCCTCGTTGCCCCCGGTTCCGTCCAGGCCCCCCACCGCCATCAGTCGGTGGCGCTGGACCTGATTCTCACGGCTCCCCCGGGTTGCCACACCCTCGTGGGTGAGCGCCTCAACCCCCAGGGGGAGATCGTCGATCCCCAGCGGATCGACTGGGAGGACGGCGGCGCTTTTCTCACCCCGGCGGGTTGGTGGCACAGCCACGTCAATCCCTCCGACCAGGAGGCCCGCCTGCTGCCGGTGCAGGATGCGGGCCTGCACAGCCACCTACGCAGCCTGGACATCCGCTTCGCCGGTTGAAGGCCCTCAGGCCGGGGTCAGGGCGCGCTGCTGTTCATCGGCCGCGACCAGCGCCCTGAACGTCTCACCGCTGAGTGTTTCCTGCTCGATCAACTGCTCGACCAGCTGATCCAGCAGGGTCCGGCGGGGTTCGAGCATCGCCACCGCCCGGTCAAGGGCGCTGCGGGCCATGCGCTGCACGGCCTCGTCGATCACCGTGGCCGTGCGGGCGGAATAGTCGGGCTGCGGCCGCATCCAGTCGCGGCCGAGGAACACCTCGCCCCCATCCCGTTCCAGGGCCACGGGGCCCAGTTCGGAGAAGCCGTAGCGGGTGACCATTTCCCGGGCGGTGCGCGTGACCAGCTCCAGGTCGCTGCTGGCCCCCTGGGTCACCTCCGCCGGCCCGAAGACCAGCAGTTCGGCGGCCCGGCCGCCCATGGCCACCACCAACCGGGCGTCGAGGTAGGCGCGGCTGATCAGTCCGCTGTCGAGGATCTCTTCGTCAGGGGTGGTGCGGGCAAACCCGCCGACCCCATTGGCCCTGGGCAAGAGCGTCACCTTGTCGAGGGCATCCGCCGCCGGCAGCAGGGTGGTGAGCAGGGCATGGCCCACCTCGTGGTACGCGATCAGTCGTTTCTTGGCACTGTCCTGCAGGGGGCGGGCCGCCAGGCCCATCGTCACCCGTTCCAGGGCATCGTTCATCGCCTGCTCATCGATGGCGCTGCGTTGCCGCCGGGCGGTGAGGATGGCGGCCTCGTTCACGAGGTTGGCCAGATCGGCGCCCGAAAAGCCGGGGGTGCGGCGGGCCCACAGCGCCAGGGACACGTCCTCCCTCAGGGGGCGGGTGCGGGCATGGACCCCAAGAATGGCCTCGCGGCCGCGGCGGTCGGGCAGTTCGACCTGGATCTGGCGGTCAAAGCGCCCCGGCCGCAGCAGCGCCGTGTCGAGCACGTCGGCGCGGTTGGTGGCGGCGAGCAGGATCACCCCCGAGTTGTCCTCGAACCCATCCATCTCGGTGAGCAGCTGGTTGAGGGTCTGCTCACGCTCGTCATTGCCGCCACCGATGCCGGCCCCCCGCTGGCGGCCCACCGCATCGATCTCGTCGATGAACACGATGCAGGGTGCCTTGGCCTTCGCCTGGCGGAACAGATCGCGCACCCGGCTGGCGCCGACCCCCACGAACATCTCGACGAACTCGGAAGCCGAGATCGAGAAGAACGGCACTCCGGCCTCGCCGGCGATGGCCCGGGCCAGCAGGGTCTTGCCGGTGCCGGGCGGTCCCACCAGCAGCACGCCGCGGGGGATGCGGGCACCGATGGTGGTGAAGCGCTGGGGCTCCTTGAGGAAGGCCACCACCTCCTGCAGTTCGATCTTGGCCTCGTCGATGCCGGCGACGTCCTCGAAGCGCACGGCAAGGCTGCCTTCGGGTTGCAGACGGGCCTGGCTGCGTCCGAAGCCCAGGGCCTTCTGGGCCACGGATGCCGAGCGGCGCAGCAGCAGCACCAGCAGACCGATCAGCAGAACCCCCAGCAGGGCATTGGTGAGCACCGCCGCCATGGCGCCCTCGTCGGGGTCGTAGCGCACGGTGAATGGCACCCCGGCGGCTTCGGCCACGCGCGGAATCTGCGGGTCGTTGCTGAACACCGCCACCCGGGCGGTGCGGCCGTCCTTCAGCTGGGCCTGCACCAGGTCCTCGCGGGGATAGAGGGTCATCTCCGAGACCTGCCCGTCCTTGAGGGCCCTGAGGAGATGGCTGTAGGTGATCTTCACCGCCGGCTGGTCTCCCTTGGCCACAGTCAATCCTTGCTGTTTCCAGCCTAGCGATTGACGAAGGCCACCCCGGCATCCGAGACTTTCCGTTTGGCAGTCAGGATCCAGGGCGATGGCCGTACCCAAGAAGAAAACCTCCAAGGCCAAGCGGAACCAGCGGCATGCCGTGTGGAAAGGTCAGGCCAGGGTGGCCGCCGCCCGCGCCCTCTCCCTGGGCAAGGCGGTGCTGAGTGGGCGCGCCCAGGGCTTCGTCTACCCGATGCCTGATCCCGACGACAGCGAGGAGTGACCCGCGACGGGTGACCAGCGAGGGGTGGGTCGCTGCCGTCAGGAGCCGAGCTTGAAGGCCTCCTGCACGACCGCGAAGACGGCGCCGATGCGCAGATTGTCGAGCACCGTCCAGGCCAGGCCTGGCTGTTCGCCCGCGTAGCGACCACGAAGACGCACCAGAGCCTCGGTGCCCAGCAGCATCAGCAGGGCACCGAGGCTCTGGAGTTTGGCCAGGTTGACAAAGATCGAGGCCACATTGCTGCCCAGGTAGGCCCCCAGCAGCAGGGCCAGCAGACCGATGCTGCGGTTCCGCCAGCTGCCCCCCAGCCAGCGCTCCAGGGGCTGCACCAGGCGCTGCAGAAGCGCATTCCAGCGGGTGGATTGCAGCTGCGTCATGGCTGGGCGTGCAGACGGCGCAGGTCGTCGAGGCCAATCGACCGCCCCAGTATCCCGGACTCCAGATCATCCACCAGGGCCACCGCCCCGGCCATGGGCCCTGGCTCACCCCCGCAGCGGGTGATCAGCACCGCCAGGCCCGCCCCCCGGGCCGCCTGCAGGCCGGCCGCTGAATCCTCGAGGGCAAGGGCTCGGTCGGCCGGGAGATCGAGCGCCGCCAGGGCCGTGCGGTAGGCGGCCGGGTCGGGTTTCTTGGCGGCCACATCCTCTCCGCAGATCCAGAGCTCGAACAGCGGCGCCAGCCAGCCATGGCCCGCCAGCAGGGCGGCCACGGCGGCCCGGCTGCTGGTGGTCACCACCGCCTGGCGCAGGCCGGCCGCCGCCGCCTCCCTGAGCAGGCGTTCCACGCCGGGGCGCAGGGGCAGGCCGGCCTGCTGCAGCCGTTGGCGGTACAACTCTGTTTTGTGGGCATGCAGCCGGCGCACCCAGCCCTCCGGATCCCGGCGGGCTTCCGCGGGCCAGTCTTCGCGGGTCTCCATCCAGGCCCGCAGCCGTTCGCGGCCCCCGCCCACC
>CAMASU010000249.1 GCA_945861105.1 Synechococcus sp. UW140 | reverse complement strand
GTAAGCCTGGGCCGCCGGCGAGCGGCTGCCGTTCAGGGTGAGCGGTTCGCCCTTGTTGGTGCTGACGATGACCTGTTCGTCCTCCAGCACCAGACCCAGCAGCGGCAGGGCCAGGATGTCGGTCACGTCGCTGACGCCGAGCATTTCCTGGTTGGCCATCATCTTGGGCCGCACCCGGTTGAGCACCAGGGCCACGGGGCTGATGCCCTGGCTCTGCAGCAGCCCCACCACCCGGTCGGCATCGCGCACCGCCGACACCTCGGGGGTGGTGATCACAATGGCCTCCTCGGCGGCGGCGGCAGCGTTGCGGAAGCCGTCCTCAATGCCGGCCGGGGCATCAATGAGAATCACGTCGACGTGGGGCTTGATCAGCTCGACGATGCGTTTCATGTCGTCGGGCTTGAGCCAGTCGAGCATGCGGGGGTTGCCGGCAGGCAGCAGCGACAGGTTGGGCACCTGCTTGTGCTTCACCATCGCCTGTTCGAGCCGGCAGGTGCCCGACAGCACCTCCTGGGCCGTGTACACGATGCGGTTCTCGAGACCCAGCAGCAGATCGAGGTTGCGCAGGCCGAAGTCGGCATCGAGCACGGCGGTGCGAACCCCTTCACCGGCGAGGGCGATGCCCAGGTTGGCGGTGAGGGTGGTCTTGCCCACACCGCCCTTGCCCGAGCAGATGAGGATGGTGCGAGGAGTGGAGCTCACGGTGGGGAGGTCGGCTGCAGGGTCTGCCCCCTCGGGGACAGGTGACCGGCGCCGAACCTACTCCCAGGGGCCGCAGTGGCGCCATCCTGGAGGGCAGTGCCACCCCTGCTGACCCCATGACCACCGGATGCGACAGCCGTGGGCACCAGCAGCGGCTGCTGGTGATGCCCGATGACGGTGTCGAGGCTGTGCTCAAGCTGATCGATGGTGCCTCCTCCAGCCTGCTGCTGAAGCAGTTCAAGCTGCAGTCGGAGCCGGTGCAGCAGGCCCTGCTGCGGGCCCATGACCGGGGGGTGACCGTGCGGGTGATGCTCAACCCCCACACCTCCGGCGGTGACCGCTGGAACGACGCCGTCTTCGATCAGCTCCAGGCCCATGGCATCGATGTCCGCTGGACCAGCGAGGCCTTTGCCGTCACCCATGAGAAATCGATGGCGATCGATGGTCGTGAGGCCCTGATCGCCACCTTCAACCTCGCCGACAAGTACTTCAGCGAAACCCGTGATTACGGCATCGTGACCTGGTCGCCGGCGGCCGTGCAGCAGGTGATCGCGGGCTTCGAGGCCGACTGGCAGCGGGCGGAGTTCGCCCCCGATCTGCAGGTGGGCCTGGTCTGGAGCAGCCGCCACAGCCGCGGTCAGATGGCCCGCCTCATTGATGGCGCCAGCGAGGAGCTGCTGGTGCAGCACCCCAAATTCGTGGATGCCGTCATCCTTGACCGGCTCCTGGCGGCCCGCGAGCGGGGGACCCGCGTGCACGTGCTCTGCGGCGGCAAGCACGGCATCTCGGACTGGGACATCTATGACACCTTCTCGAGCCTGCGGCTGCTGGAGCGAGGGGGGGTGAAGGTGCGCCGCCAGAAGCACCTCAAGCTGCACGCCAAGCTGATCCTGGTCGACGGCCGTTCGGCACTGATCGGTTCGATGAACATTGACCGCAGCGCCTTCGATCTGCGCCGTGAGCTCGGCATCGAAACCGATGCCCCCGAGGTCGTGGCCCGTTGCTGCGCGCTCTTCCACGACGACTGGCACGCCGCCCACCCCTTCAGCGCCCCCGATCCCCTCGATCCCGCCCTGCACGAGGAGGGAGAACTGCCCCCCGATCCCCACTTCATCCATGACTGAGGCCGGATCCATGGGCGCCGGGGGGCCGACCGCCCACCCCCCTGGCCTGCGGGCCCTCTTCGGCGGCATGTTGCAGGTGGCCCTCTCGGCCTTCGGCGGCGGGTTGAGCGCCTGGAGCCAGCGGATCATCGTGGACCAGCGGGCCTGGCTCAGCGAGGAGAGTTTTCTCACCGGCCTGACGGTGGCGCGGCTGTTCCCCGGCCCGAATCAGATCAACATGGCCGTGTACGTGGGGGCCTGGTTCCGGGGGCTGCCCGGGGCGGTGGCGGCGGTGGCGGGCATGCTGCTGGTGCCCTTCGCCCTGCTGATGCTGCTGGGGGTGGTGTACTTCCAGGTGCACGCCATTCCCGCCGTCGACCGGGTGCTGCTGGGGGTGGTGGCCGCCGCAACCGGCCTGGCCCTCTCGATGGGCTTCCGCATCCTGCGCAGCTACCGCCGTGACCCCCTGGCGTTGCTGCTGGCGGCCCTCACCTTCGCGGCCCTGCAGGGGCTGCACCTGTCGCTGATCCCGGTGGTGCTGGTGCTCGGTCCCGTGGCGATGCTGCTGTACTGGCCCCGGGCAGGGGCCGGCGGCACGCCATGACACCAGCCGATCCCGGACCCTGGCAGACCCTGCTGCAGGTGGTGGGCACCTTCCTGCGCCTGTCCCTGTTCTCCCTGGGCGGCGGCAACACCCTGCTGCAGGAGTACCACCATCTGGCCGTCGACACCTATCACTGGATCACCGCCCGCCAGTTCGTGGACCTCTACGCCCTGGCGGAGGCGGCGCCGGGCCCCAGCTCGATGATCGTGGGGCTGCTGGGGCTGGGGGCGGGCTGGCGCCACGGCCCGGCCTGGGCCCTGGCCACCGGGGTGGCGGCCGAGGTGGCGGTGCTGCTGCCGTCGACCTTGGTGATGGTGCTGGCGGTGCTCAACTGGAACCGGCTGCGCGATGCCCCCGTGCGGGTGGCCTTCGAGCGGGGGCTGGGGCCCATCACCCTCGGCATCCTGTTCTCGGTGGGGGTGACGGTGCTCAAGACCGCCGACCACGGGCCGGTGGCACTGCTGATTTCGCTGGTGGCCTGCGGGCTGATGCTGTTCACCCGCGTCTCGCCCCTGTGGTTCATGGCCCTGGCGGGCCTGCTGGGGGGGCTGGGGCTGGTCCCGTCATGATCGGCAGCCCCAGCCGGGCGGGCCGGATGCGGATCTCTCCCTTCACCAGGGCCGCCTCCTCCGCCTGACCTTCGGCGGGCATGTCTTCGGGGCCCCGCGCGACGGCGGCGGCGATCCGCAGCTGCAGGGGCCGCAGCTGCAGGGCCACGATGCGGGCTCCCCGCTCCCCATCCCTGCCGGCATGGGCAATCCCCCGCAGCCGACCGAAGACCAGCACGTCGCCGGCGGCGCTGACGCGGGCGCCGGGGTTGACGTCGCCCACCACGAGCACGGCCCCCGGGGCGTCCAGGTGCTCGCCCGCCCGCAGGGTGCCGCGGTGGATGAGCAGGTCCCGCGGTGGCGGTTCCGCCGGTGTCGCGATCGCCGGCAGCAGCGGCCAGCCGCGGGCCGCCGCCGCCACCCGGGTGAGGCCATCGTCGGCCACCAGCGAATCCAGCACCAGGCCAGCTCGTGCCA
>CAMASU010000248.1 GCA_945861105.1 Synechococcus sp. UW140 | reverse complement strand
CCTGGTGGGGTGGTCAGTCGTCGCTACGGCTCCTGGATTCCCCCCTTCAGCCAGCGCCACACCTTTCTGATCGACCCTGACGGTGTGCTTCGGGCCCGCTGGGTGGCGGTGCGGCCGGCAGGCCACAGCCGTGAGGTGCTGGCGGCTCTCACGGAGCTGCAGCAGGGCTGAACCATCGCTCAAGCAGCTGGCTGTGCACCGCCGCCTGGTTCTGCAGCGCGGTGACCGTGTCGACGGGTCCTGGCTGGTCGAGCAGCAGACGCCAGCTCTGCAGCAACGCCTCCACGGCGTGGGGGCGTTTCAGGTCGGTGCAGGGGCAACCGGCGGCGGTGGCGGCGGCGGTGACCTTGGGGTCGTAGGCCAGGGCGGCCGCCGGTGCGCCGCAGCGGATCGCCAGGATCAGCGCGTGCAGGCGCATGGCCAGCACCAGCCCTGCCCCGGCCAGCTGGTCCAGGGCCGCAGCGACCGTGGGGCAGGGCACCTGCCGCCAGGAACTGCCCAGCTGCATCGGCAGTGCCCGATCCTGGTCTGCGTGGAACGGCAACCACAGCACCTCCCGCCCTGTGTCAGTGGCCAGCTGCTCCACCGCCATCAGCAGCGTCTGCCAGCCGGAGGGATCCAGCAGAGGGGTGGGCCGCCAGGCCAGCACGATCGGGCCGCCGCGGCCATGCCAGGCCGGAGACGCACCGGTCCAGACCGGGTCGGCGCCCATGGCATCGCCGGGAGGGCGACCCAGCTGACGGGCCAGGGCCGCCGAGGCGGCATCGCGCCAGGCGGCGGCGCTGACCAGCGGCAGCAGCCGCGCCACCAGCCAGCGGCTGCGGCGATGGTTCAGGGGGCCCAGCCCCTGGCCCCAGAACAGCACCGGAATTCCCTGCAGCCGTGCCTGCACGATCAGCAGGGCGTAGTAGAGCAGGCTGCGCACACTGGTGCTGTCCTGCAGCAGGCTGCCGCCCCCGAACACCAGGGCATCGGCCCGGGTGAGGGCCTGGCGCACCCGGGCCAGGGAACGGCGGGGCACGGTGGCCACCGGGGCCAGGGCTGCCACGGCGGTGGCATCGGCGGCGGTGACCACGGCCCCCGCCCGGGCGGCCTCGGGCAGCTGCTCCAGCAGCGTGGCCAGCAGGGCGTCGTCCCCCAGGTTGTGCTCGCCGTAGTACCCCACGATCAGGGGCCGTCGCCGCCCGATTGACGCCCTGCCCACCGGTGCCCGGCCGCAATCCCACAGGATGCCACCCCATGGTTCCCTGGCCTTCAGGGCTGGCCGTGGTCACAGTGGAGATGACCTTGGAGGTGCCATGGAGGTGCCATGGAGCCCCTGACCGAGGCCTCGGCCCCTGGGTGTGCTCCCACCTGCGGCAGCCACGCCCACACCCTCATCGACCGGCACCTGCGGCGCCTCGGGCACCTGCGGCCGCAGGTGCTGCACGACCGTGATCCCGAGGATCTGCATCAGCTGCGGGTGTGCCTGCGGCGGCTGCGCACGGTCCTGGACCAGTTCGCACCGGCCCTGGTGCTGCCGTCGGGGATCGGCCCCCGCCCCATCGCCGCCGTGGCCCGCCGCACGGGCCGCACCCGCGACCTGGATGTGCTGCAGGCCCGGTTGCGCGACGATCTGCTGCCCCAGCTGCCGGACGACGAGCGGCGACGCCTGCGGGAGGCCCTGGATCGCCTCGGCGAGGTTCGCCGTCGGGCCTTCGCTGATCTGCACAAGGCCCTCGAGCGGCCTGCCTTCCATCGGCAGCTGCAGCAGCTCGGCCGTTGGCTCGAGGAGCCAGCCTTCACGCCGCTGGGGGAACAGCCCCTGGCCCCCTGGCTGGTGGACTGGCGCCTGGCCCTCCTGGCCGATCTGTTTCTGCAACCCGGCTGGTGGGCCGACGATCCCGCCGCGCCGCGGCTGCATGACCTGCGCAAGCGCCTCAAGGGGGTGCGCTACGGGCTGGAACACCTGGAGGCCTGGTCAACGCCGCCTCTGCAGGCCTGGGTGCTGGAGCTGCGGGAGGCCCAGGACCACCTCGGCGCGCTGCAGGACCTGGCGGTGCTGCGCCGTTGCCTCGGGCGGGCGCCGGTGCGATGGCGCTGGTCTCGGTCGCCGGCCCTGGCGGCACTGCTGCAGCACGAGGAAGGGCTGCACTGGGGCCGCTGGCAGCAGCAGGCCGCCGGCCTGAGCGATGCCGCCGGCCGTGCCCGGGTGCAGCAACTGGTGCTGGAGACCTAGGGTGGCGCCCCCTGCGGCGGCAGATGCACGCCCTCTCGTTTCACACCTGGGTCATCCACGTCAGCTCGGTGCTCGAGTGGCTTCTGGCCATCGGGGCCGTCGTGAGCTGGGGCCGCCTCAGGGGTGAGCCCGAATGGCACTGGCTGGCCCTGGCGATGCTGCCCGCCCTGGCCAGCGCCCTCTGCGCCTGCACCTGGCATGTGTACGACAACGCGCCGGAACTCCACGGCCTGGTGACTCTGCAGGCTGCCCTCACCCTGATCGGCAACACCGCCCTCGCCGTTGCCGCCTGGCACCTGTGGCGGCGGCGCACCCCCGTCCCCCGGCCTTGACCGCCATGGATCCGGCCCCTGCGCTCTTCGCCGCTTCGCTGGCCCCCTACCTGGCCTTTCTCTGGTTTGCCCGTCGCAGTGGCCGTTTCCCCCCCCTGGCCCTGGCGGGGTTTGCCCTCACCCTGCTCTTCGTGCTGGTGACCATTGCTGCCGCCGTGGTCGCCAAGCTGCGTTTCGGGGCTGAACTCGCCGATGTGGATGCACTGCACGGTGGTGCAGAAGCCTTTCTGAGCCTCAGCAACCTGGTGCTGCTGCTGGGTTTCGCCGCAGACTCCGCCCGACCGCAGCATCGCGACGATGGTCCGGCCGGGTGAACAACTCTTACGGCCTGCCGCGCTGGGCGGCCCCTGCACGGATGATCGGGCAGGCTCCAGGACCCCTTCCTCGATGACCGTGCTTCCTTCCCTCATCAGCCCCGTGCTGGCCCTCACCCCCGCCGCCGTGTCCTGGACCCCCAAGGTGGGTCTGGTCATGGTGCTCTGCAACGTCATCGCCATTGCCATCGGCAAGGCGACGATCCAGAAGCCCAACGAGGGTCTGGCGCTGCCCAACAACAGCTTCTTCGGTGGCTTCGGCCATGGCGCCATGCTGGCCACCACCAGCCTGGGTCACATCCTCGGCATCGGCGCCATCCAGGGCCTGGCCGCCCAGGGTCTGCTCTGAAGTTCCCACCACGATGACGGCCGCCGGATCCCTCGGGACTCCGGCGGCCGTTCCATCCAGTTGGCCCCGGTTCAGATCGGCACCGCCGCGCCCATGCCTGTGGTTGTTGCCATCCCCAGTTCGGAGGCGAACCGCTCCAGGATCCTCTGGGCCATCTGGGGAGGGGTGAGGCCAAGGCTCAGCTTGGATTCATCCGGACTGGCGTGATCCACCAGCTGGTCGGGGATGCCCAGCCGCAG
>CAMASU010000247.1 GCA_945861105.1 Synechococcus sp. UW140 | reverse complement strand
TGTTCGCCGCGCAGGTGGCCGAGGCGAGCGGTGACGACCGGATCGGGGACGATCGGATTGAAGACGCCTGGATCGAACCGTTCACCGAGAAGCTGCTGCCCGAGCTGCAGCAGCAGCCGTTGCTGGCTGCGGTCGACGAGGCGGTGCTGCGGCGCTGGATTGCCCTTGCCGTCGAAGTGTTTCTGCATAACGATCCCTACGGGGTTGTGCGGCAGTTCATGGCCCAGGCCCGCGGCAGCTTCGGCCTGGTCGTGGCGTCGACCACCAGCCCCGACCGGTTGGTGATCGCCAGCCTCGGCCAGCCCATCACCGTCGGCTTTGACCCCCACCGGCGCACGGCGGTCTACGCCTCGGAGTCGGCGGCCGTGGATGCCGTGCTTGCCGCCCAGCCCGATGCCTGGCGGCTGGACCTGGACGAGAACGCTGGTGAGGTGGCGCTGCTGGCGAGCCAGTCGCTGCAGGTTGCCTCCCTCTCCGAAGGGCAGGAGCTGTCGTCGCAGACCCTGCTGGCCCGCCTGCGCCCCTACCCCCCCGCCGGTCGCCCAGAGACCGCCATCGCGGCCGACCGCGATCCGGTCGGGGCCGACATCGCCGCCATTCCGGGCCTCATCGCCACCATTGATAACGACTGGAGCCATCCCGGCTCCCACAACCGGCAGGCCCTCGAGACCCTGGGCCAGCTGCTGATCACCAAGGCCGCCCATCTGCTGCAGAAGGAAACACTGCTGCGGCAGGCGGGCCTCGACGACAGCCTCGCCCGGTCACGGCACGTGGATCTGCTGATCGTCGGTGTCGAGAACAGCCTCTGGCTCGGTGAGCAGTTCGCCCGCGATCTCTCGGCCCTGCTGCCTCGCCTTGTGGTGCGGGCCCTGTCGTCGAATCTGGTGCTCAAGGCGCTGCAGACCGACATCGACACCCTGGCGCTGGCCCGCCAGTCGATCGTGCTGGTGCTCAGCCATTCGAGTCGCACCTTCCCCTCACGGCAGGTGATGGAGGTCGCCGATCTGATGGCCCGTCGTGGGGCGATCCGGGAGTTGTTCATCCTCACCGGTGAACCCGACAGCCTGTTGGGGTCTTCGTTGCTGGCGGTGCATCAACCGGGGGAACCCTTCAGCCGCCGGCTGTTCACCACCGCCGCCGGCCGCCGGCGCGCCGAACCGGCCACCGCCAGCGTGGCGGCCATGCACCACACCCTCACGCACCTGCTGTTCGGGCTCTGCCGTCAGCTGCTGCAGGCCTTCCCCGATGAACGCACGCCACCGCTCGGGTTGCGCCTGCGCCGCCGCGACCTGCTGCTGCTGCAGGAGCACGACCTGCTGCTGCTGGCTGTCGACAGCAGCGAGATCGTCGGCAGCGACAGCAACGGCCAGCCCCGGCCCAGCACCACCTCGCGGCAGCTGGCCCGGGCCGGCCGCCAATGGGCGCAGCACGTGCTCGAAACGCCCCTCGCCTGGCTGCTGCATGCCGTCTACATCCTGGTGTCGGTGGCCTTTGGCCTGCCGTTGGTGCAGACCCTGCTCAAGCTGCTCGCCGGTGGCTCCCTGCCCCCCTGGGACACCCTGGCCGGCGCGGTGTTGCGGGAGGGCGCCCTGATCGCCGATGTGGGCGTCTACGTTTTCGGTCCGTGGTGCTGGACCCTGGCCCTGCGGGCCTGCCAGCGGCGGCCCCTGCTGGCCCGCACCGGTCGCCGTTCGCTGGTGGTGGGTGAAACCGCCTGGGTGCATCCGTTGCTCACCAACTACATCAGCAAGCTCTTCTCGCTCAGCTTCGGCATCACCAGCCTCGACGTGCAGGGCGGTGAGGTGGGGGATCATCTGCTGCACACCCATGCCCACCGTCTGGTGCGGGGCACGTTGTTGTTCTTCGGCATCCCCGATGGCCGTTTCAATGGCTGGCTGCGGGCCGAAGCCGATGCCGCTTTGCTCACTGCCCGCCAGTCGGACGGCATCCGCCACTGGGACACCGGTCCCGAAATCGTGGCGGTGGGCACTGAACCGGCGCTGCAACGGGGCCCGTTCCGGCAGGTCTTCGTGCTGCCGTCGTCGGCGGCCGACAGCACCGCCATGGCCGACACACCGGCCCGGCACCTGATCGAGACCCTGCGCGAATCCCGCTTCGGGGCCTACCGCCGGCTGCTGGCCAGCTATGTGTTCTTCTGGGCGATGGCCCGGGATGTGGGGCGGGTGCCGCTGCTGCGGTTCAAGTGGTGGCGGTCCCAGAGCCGCACCCGCGTGATGACGACGGCGGCGCCGGTGTCGGCGGCCCGGCTGGACCTGTGCGAACCCGAAGAGATCGCCGCCCTCGCCCTCGACAACCTGGCCAGGCGAGAACAGAGCTGAGCGGCTCTGCTTGTGGCTGGGGGGATCAGCGGTCCAGCGCCGTGTTGCCCTCCACCCAGGTGCCCACCCCACTGCTCCATTCGCGTTTCCAGAACGGGGCTTCGTGCTTGAGCGCTTCGAGCAGCTCCTGGCAGCAGCGCTGGGCCGTGCCGCGGTGGTCGGCCAGCACCGCCACCACCACAATCGCGTCACCGCTCAGCACCAGCCCCACCCGATGGCGCACCATCACCGCCGTCACCCCATGGCGGCGGGCGCAGCTGACCGCCAGCCGCTGCAGCTGCGTTTCGGTCATGCCCGGGTAATGCTCGAGTTCAAGGGCATCCACGGGTTGCCCTTCGGCGCCGGTGCCCCGCACCCGGCCGATGAACAGGCTGGCGGCGGCGGGGCTGTCGCCCTGGCCCGCGACCAGCTGCTGCTGCCATTGCTCCACCTGCAGAAACGGCCCGAACGGGTCGGGATGCAGGCTCACGCTCACGGAAGGATCAGCCACCACTGATCGGTGGCAGAAAGGCCAGTTCATCCCCGTCGGCCAGCGGTGTGGCGGGGTCGGCGAACTGCTGGTTGATCGCCACCCGCACCCCCGCCGGCAGATCCTCGAGGCCGGCCGGGTCCAGTTGGGGCCAGAGGGCCGCCGGGGTGATGCCCACGGTGGTCGTGAGCCGCTGCTCGCTCCAGCCCATCGCCTCACGCAGGCTGGCGAACAGTCGCACCCGAACCGTGGCGGCGGCCATGCCGGCGGCCGTCGGCAGATCGGGGGTGTCGCTGCTGACCATCGGCCCAGACGGCTGGACCCAGTCTGCCTCGCCGATGCGATGCCGTTGCGGCGATAGCGACAGCAGGCTTGACGATTTAGCCTTGAAATTCCTGCAATGTCCGCAGAAATTTCAAGGCAATAGCCGGCCTCGCCCCATGCTTCCCCGTCCCGATCGCCTGGCTGCCCTTGGGGCTGCCCTCGCCCGTTCGCCCGTTGTGGCCCTGCTCGGGCCGCGTCAATGCGGCAAGACCACGCTGGCGCGCCAGTTGGTGCCGGTGCAGAGCGCCAACTACTTTGACCTTGAGGACCCGATCAGCCTGGCGCGGCTCGACGAACCCCTCACCGCCCTCGGTGAGCTGCGCGGCACGGTCGTGATCGACGAGGTGCAGCGGCGACCCGAGCTGTTCGCGTTGCTGAGGG
>CAMASU010000246.1 GCA_945861105.1 Synechococcus sp. UW140 | reverse complement strand
ACCTGCGAGCTGGCGGGGCTGGGGGACCGTGCCGAGGTGGTCGACGACCTGCGCGAATGGAACTACGGCCGCTATGAGGGCATCACCACGGCCGAGATCCGCAGAACCGTGCCCGACTGGAGCGTGTGGAGCCACGGCTGCCCCGACGGTGAAGACGCGGCGGCCGTCACCCGGCGCTGCCAGACCGTGATCGACCGGCTGCTGAGCCAGCCGGGCCCCGTGGCCCTCTTCGCCCATGGCCACATCCTGCGCAGCCTGGCCGGCACCTGGATCGGCCTGGGCGCCGTGGGCGGCCGCCATCTGGTGCTGGGCACCGCCACCAGCAGCATCCTCGGGTTCGAGCGCGACAATCGTGCTCTGCTGCGCTGGAACGCGCCCCCATGCCCCTCGCCCGCACCCTGACGGAACTGGCGGCCATCGGCTTTGCCGTCGCCCTCAGTCCCCTCGACATCGCCCTGGTGCTGCTGCTGCTGCTGGGGACAGCCCCACGGCTGCGGTCGAGCCTCTTCACCCTCGCCTGGTTCCTCAGCGTCGGCACGACGCTGGGGCTGCTGGTGACCGTCGGCCGCCGCCTCACCCTGTCGATGGAGCAGGGGGGTGTGCATCAGGTGGGGCTCGACCTGTTCGCCGCCGGGGCGCTGCTGGCCCTGGGGATCCGGGAACTTGACCCCAAACCCGAGGGCTACGAAGACCTGCAGGAGGGCTGGATCCACAAGCTCGAACGGGTGGGCCAGCTGCCGCTGCTGGTGCTGCTGCCCCTGGCCCCGGCGACGCTGCTGCTGAGCCCCGACAACCTGTTTCTGCTGGCCAAGGGGGCATCGCTGGTGCAGGGGGGTCACCACGACCTGGGCACCGAAGTGCTGCTGATCCTGTTCCTGAGCCTGCTGGCCAGCCTGACGCTGCTGGTGCCCATCGTTCTGGTGCTGATCGGCCGGCAGCAGGTGCAGCCGCTGCTGGAGCGGGGCAAGCGGCTGCTTGAGGAACGCAGCAGCCTGATTCTGGGGGGCCTCAGCCTGGCCCTGGCGGCCTACCTGGGCTGGCAGGGCTGGACGGGGCTGGAGCAGTTCCAGGTGCTCAGCTGACGGACGGGGATTCGGGCTCGCCCACCAGCCGTTGCCAGTCTTGGCGCAGGCTGTTGCTGGCCGGCCCGCCCACCAGCCAGACACGCCGACGGGCGCGGGTGACGGCGACATACAGCAGCTGGCGGCGCAGGTCGGGATCCTGGGGGCTGTGCACATCAGGCGCCACGAAGACATCGGTGAAGCTGCTGCCCTGGCTGCGGTGCACCGTGAGCACGGCGGCAGGGCCGACCGTGGCGAAGCTGTCACGCACGAGAAAGAACAACCGCCAGGCCTGGCTGCGTTCGCGGCCATCACTGCGGCGGGCCCGCTGGCCCAGGTCGCTGAGCACCGTCGCCAGGCGCTGGCCGCCATCGGTGGTGGCGGGCGGTGCCAGCCGCAACGACAGCACCGCCTCCCCCACCTCCACCTCGACCCTCAGGGTTTCGATGACCGGCGCCGCAGCCACCCCCAGGTCAGCCAGGTCGCAGCGTTCGGGGGCCACATCACGCACCAGCAGCTCGCGGTTGGAGCCCAGCACCAGATCCCCGGGGCCCTCATCCCCCAGCCCCTGGCGGCTGGCCGGGGCCATCACCGCCAGGCGGGTGATGAGCACCTCCCCGGGCAGCACCGGCAGCTGGTCGGCCATGGCGCCATGCAGGGCGCGACGGGCGATGGGCACCAGGCGCTCGAGGGTGCGGTTGGTGAAGCACAGCAGGCGGGCGTGGTCGGGGTCGAGGCGTTCGCGGCTGAGGCGCAGGGCGGCCTGGGCTTCGGCGATCCAGGTGGCACGGTCGACCACGGCCACCTGACCGCCGAGGTCATCGCTGAGCGGCGGCAGCAGCGGCGGCGCAATGCTGGCCAGGGCCCCCTGCCGCAGGGCCGTGGCAAGCCGCAGCACGGCCCCGCCGTGGCGCACCACCTCGGTGAGCTGCTGGCATTCGGCATCGGCCAGGGCGAACACGGCACTGGTGGCCTCCCCCACCGGCGGCAGCTGCCCCGGATCACCCACGAAGACCAGGCGGGTGCCGCCGAGGCGGGCGCAGCGCAACAGGATGTCGAGCAGGGCCTGGTCCACCATCGAGGCTTCGTCGACCAGCACCAGGCCGAGGGCCTCGAGGGCGGTGGCGGTCTGTTCGGTGGGTTCGCAGCGTTCGAGCCCCTCGGCACGGCTGAGCTTGAGCCGCAGCAGCCGATGCACGGTGGAGGGGTACCAGGTGGGCCGCAGGCCCTCGTGGTCGAGGGCCTGGCGCAGAACCCCCACCGCCTTGTGGGTGGGGGCGGCAACGGTCCAGCAGAGGGCTTCGGCCTCCACCAGGGCCAGCAGCCGTGAGGACAGAAAGGTCTTGCCGGTGCCGGCATGGCCCGAGAGCACGAAGGGGCGGCCCTCGGCGGGGTCGTGCAGCCAGGCGGCGAAGGCCTCAAGGGCACGCAGCTGACCGGCGGTGAACTCCTGGGGCGATGGGGACGGGACCACTCAGGCGAGCGGCGGCAGCCATCCCAGGTGCTGGGCGAGCTGCAGGGGGGAACCCACCAGCATCAGGCCCGGCAGGGCGACGAGGGGCCCCAGCAACGCCCCCACCAGCACCTGCAGCCGGCTGTGGCCGAGGCTGGTCTTGAGCGGCACCAGCCCCTGGCTGCTGGGCAGGGCATTGAGGCGTTCGGCCATGGTGCCGGCGGCCCGGCGCACACCGGCGGCGTCGTACATGACGACAAAGGCCACGGTGCAGGCCAGGGCGAAGGGGGCACTGTCAAACCCCTGCTGCCAGCCGATGGCGGCGGCGGTGCCGGTGACGAGGGCGGAATGGCTGGAGGGCATGCCGCCGGTCTCGAACAGCACGGCGGGCCGCCAGCGGCCGTGGCGCACCAGTTCGACCACGAGCTTGGCGAGCTGGGCGATGCCGCAGGCGGCCAGTCCCCAGGCGAGGGCGCCGTTGGCGAAGAGCAGCAGGGGGGACGAGGGGCTCATCGATCGCGGGCGGTGATGTAGGCCGCCAGGGCCAGCAGCGGGGCGGCCCGCTCACGCCAGGGTTCGAGGGCGGCGGCGGCGGCGCTGATCAGACCGTCGGCGCGGCGGCGGGATTCGTCGAGGCCGAGCAGGTTGGGGTAGGTGGTCTTGTCGGCGGTGAGATCCTTGCCGGCGGTCTTGCCCAGCACCTCACTGCTGGCCGTGACGTCAAGGATGTCGTCGATGATCTGGAAGGCCAAGCCGATGCCGTGGGCGTAGGTGCCCAGGGCCTCGAGCAGGGCCCCGTCAGCACCACCGATCAGGGCACCGCTGAGCACCGAGGCGCGCAGCAGGGCACCGGTCTTGTGGATGTGGATGTATTCGAGGGTGTCGAGGTCAACCGACTGCCCCTCGGAGGCCAGGTCGACCACCTGGCCGCCGACCAGGCCCGGTGCCCCCGCCGCCAGGGAGAGTTCGCCCACCACCTGCAGCAGCCGCTCGGCGGGCACCCCGGG
>CAMASU010000245.1 GCA_945861105.1 Synechococcus sp. UW140 | reverse complement strand
CGGCTCAGCCCGGTGCGCCGGGCCACCTTCACAGACGAGGGCCGTTCCGGTGCGCCGTAACGCAGCCGCAGCACCGCCTGTTCGCGCGGGTCGAGCCCCGCCAGCTGGCTGTGGAGCCAGTGGTAGTCGTCGAGGCCGTCGGGTTGGGCCGGCGCCGGGATGCTGTCGAGCAGGCTGCAGCTGCCGTCGCGGGTTTCGGTGAGCCGGTCGAGGGAGAGGGGATGGCAACGCTGGCGCACCGTGAGCACATGGTTGAGCCGCGTTTCGCTCTCCCCCAGGGTCTCGGCCAGCTGCCGCAGGCTCAGGCGGGTCGGCGAGGCGTTCTGCAGCTGGCTCACCCGCGCCGCCAGGTCGATCAGTTCGCTCGGCAGCCGGATGGTGCCGCCCTGTTCCCGCAGGTGCCGGCTGATCGCCTGGCGGATCCACCAGAAGGCATAGGTGGAGAAGCGGTAGCCGCGGGTGGGGTCGAATTTCTCCACCGCCCGCATCAGCCCGAGGTTGCCGGCCTGGATCAGGTCCATGCGTTCCACCGTGGCGCAGTGGTATCGGCGGGCGATGCTCACCACCAGCCGCAGGTTGGCCTGCACCATCCGGTTGAGGGCGCGGCGGCCGGTCCGCTCCAGGGCCGGTGTCTCCACTCCCCCCGTCTGCCAGCGCTGCACCCGCTGGGCCAGGTGCACCTCCTCGGAGGGGGTGAGCAGCGGGATCCGGCTCACCGAGTCGAGATAGTCGCCGAGGGCGTCGGCCATGGAGCTCTGGGATGAGGTGTGTTCATCCTGAAGTTGACGATCCCTGCGAAACCTCTCTGCTGCCGCTCTGCGGCGCATCCCCGGCAGTCCCGGCCAGGCGGGGATGCAGCAGCTGCTGCACCTGCCGCAGGTCCACGGGCCCCAGCTGCTGGAACCAGCCGCTCCCGCTGCCCGGATGTTCGGTGCTGATCAGCACCAGCAGGTTGTCGACCTCCGGACGCAGGCAGCGGATCGTCCCCAGCTCACCCACCGGCACCGCCAGCGTGATGGACCGGGGCCAGAGCTGACGCAATGACCGCAGCGTGGCCTCCATCGTCAGCCCCGAGCCCACGTAGTCATCGATCACGATCAGGTGGTGGCCGGCGATCTCGGCCGGCTGGGGTTCGGCGAACAGCCGTTGATGCCGCTCCACCACCAGTTGCTGATGCCGGATCAGGTCGAGCAGGGTGGCCAGGGCCACATGCTGCAGCCGCACCTGGTCGGGGTCGATCACGACGATGCCCCCCGGGGCCACGGCCCCCAGTCCCAACCCGCCACTGCCGGGCAGCACCAGCCGCCGGGTCGACCAGCTCACCAGCGGGCAGCCGCGGCGCCAGGCCACCGGCGCCGCCACGACCAGGCCGCCGCGGGGAATGCCGACGACGGTGATGGCTTCTCCGGGCCGCCAGAACATCGGCAGCTGTCGGGCCAGGTCCTCGCCGGCGCTGGTGCGGTCCGGCCAGGCCGGGGTGTCGTCGCTCATGGGGCCCCTGCCGGGCCCGTTGTCCCGCCCCCGTCGGCGCCGTCATCCACGGCAAAACGGCAGGCATCCTGGGCGCCACGGATGTAGCCCGCCACGAACCACAGGGCCTGGGAGCTGTCGGCGCCGGTCAGCAGATCGAGCAGGTCGATCGGATTGCTGCCGATCTCCCATGGGTTGGGTTCCATCGTGCGGCGACCTCCTCAGGGCATGGCGTAAAAGGATTGAACCGGGGCCGACGGCGGGGCCGGCGACCACCGGCCGATCCGTTGCACATCCGCACCGCGTTCAGAGCGGCCGTTCGAAGCGATCGGCCAGGAAGCGCAGCACCGTCGTCATCCGCGTCGTCACGTCGGCGTCGACCTCAAGGCCCGGCCGCAGGGGACAACTGCCGCGGGTGCTGCTGAGCCCCTGCCGCGACGGCCGCAGGCGCACCTCGTAAAGGCCGCGGCTCACCACGTCATCAGCCACGCTCTGCACCTGGGCCCGCAGCACGCCGAACTCCGAACGGGAACAGCCGTTGATCGTCACCATCGCCGGCTGGCCGGGCCGCAGGCGGGGCCGCTGGCGGCTGGTCACCTTCAGCACGATCTCGTGGCGGGCCCCCGCCGGGGCGATGGTGGCCACGACATCACCGGGGCGGATCACCTGCCCCCGGTGCCGCAGCACGGTGCCGAGCACGGTGCCGGCGGCGGGGGCCAGCAGCCTGCTGTCCTGCCGGTCCCGTTCCAGCATCTGCAGGCGATGGCGACGGTCATCGAGGCCCTTCTCCAGTTCCTCCGCCGCCACCTGGGCCTGCAGGGCACTGCGGCGCAGGGCGGCCAGGTCTTCGGCCCCCTGGGCCCGCTGTTCGTCGAGGCTCTGGCGCACCTTGGCCAGGTCACTGCCGCCGATGCGCAGCCGCGCCTCCTGTTCCTCCACCAGGCTGCGGGCGACGGCCCCCTCGTTCTGCAGCGTCCGGAACCGCTCCAGCTCGCGGCTCCGGAACTCCTGGGTGACCGCTGCCTTGTCGCCGTCACGGCGCACCGATTCGAGCCGGGCCAGCAGCATCCGCCGTGCCGCCTGCTCCTGCTCCTGCAGGGCCTGTTGCTCCTGCAGCGACTGGCGCCGCTGGCGGCTGAGGCTGCCGATCTCCTGCAGCAGCAGCTGTCGCTCCCGATCCAGGACTGCGGTATCGAGGCGGCCCAGCAGCTGGCCCCGCTGAACCCGTTGGTCCGGACGGATCTTCACCTCGGTCACCACCCCCCCCAGCCTGCTCTGCAGCAGGCTGTTCTCCCCCAGGGGCCGCACCACCCCACCGGCCCGCACGGTTTCCGCCAGGGGCCACACCGCCAGGCCGATGCCGGTGCCCACCAGGGCCAGCAGCAGCCGTCGTCCCAGGGCCCGCGACCAGCGGTCGGGGGGCGGCAGCACGTCATCGATGTCGAGGGGTGGCAGCGGGGGGAACAGGGTCATGGGGTGAGCAGGTAGGGATGCAGTTCGAGGCAGTCGCCCAGCGCTTCCGGGCGGTTCTGATGGCGCACCTGGCCGTTCTCGAGGTGCACGATCCAGTCGGCGCGGCGGATCACCGAGGGTCGATGGCTCACCAGCACCGTGGTGTGCCCCAGGCGGTGACGCAGCAGGCGTTCCATCACCCGTTGTTCCATCTCGGGGTCGAGGGCCGAGGTCGATTCATCGAGCAGCAGCACCGGCGGTGCGCCCACCAGGGCCCGCGCCAGGGCCAGCCGTTGCCGCTGACCGCCCGAGAGGTTGAGGCCGAACTCGCCCAGCACGGTGTGGTAGCCGTTGGGCAGGCTGTGGATGAAATCGTCGGCCAGGGTCAGCCGGCAGAGGTGCACCACCTCCTCGAAGCTCACCCCCGGATGGGCGAACACGAAGTTGTCGTAGATGCTGCGGCTCAGGAACACCGCCTCCTGGGGCAGCAGCACCACCTGCCGACGCAGGCTGTCGATCGCGATGTCGGCCCCGTCGTAGGCACCGAAACGGATGCTGCCGCCTTCGAGCGGGTACAGGCCGGCCAGCAACCGCACAAGGGTGCTC
>CAMASU010000244.1 GCA_945861105.1 Synechococcus sp. UW140 | reverse complement strand
CTGGAGTTTGACGGGGCCGCCCGCCAGCGCTTCGGCCTCTCGCGGCTGCGGATTCAGCCCCTCGGGGATGGGCGGTGCACCCTGGTGGCCCACTCGAGCACGGTCTTCGCCACCGAGCACCTCAGTGTTTATGGCTCCCGTTCGGCCGTTGCCCTGCTGCAGACCCTTCCCCCCCGGGAGGTGGAGGAGGCGGAGGTGATCCAGCGCCTGGCGGCCATGCTCTGCGACGCCCTCGAGCCATGGTTGACCCCGGCGATGGTGGCCAGCCTGCGCCGCAGTGACCAGCGGCAGCTGATGCGCTGGGGGGCGGCCTTCCCGCTGCCCCCCGGTTTGCCCCCCGATCTGACGGTCTGCCCCGATAGCCGCGTCGCATTCTGCGGTGATTTTGTCTCGGGACCCGGCTTCGGCAGGGTCGAAGGGGCCTGGCGCAGCGCCGAACGGCTGGCGGCCCAGCTGCTGGCTGCCGCCGGGGTCAGAGGTGCTTGAGCTGGGGATAGGCGGTGAGCAGTTCGCCGGCTTCGAGCACGTCGCCCTGGGCATCGGGCTGCCAGATCACCTCGAGGGCCAGCAGGTCTGAGGAGGGCACAGCCCCCAGCACCCGCAGGGCTTCGCGCAGCTGATCGGCCGAGTCGACCGGCTTGAGAGGAATGGGGCGGCGGCTGGCCACCAGCAGGGTCACGGCGATGAAATCATTGGCGGCGTCGGCATCGCCGGCCTGCACCGTTGCGTCGGCCTCGGCCCGGCGGCGGCCGTCCACAGTCGTCGTCACCTCACTGCTGAGCTTGCTTCGCTCCGCCATCGAGAGGCGATTGAAGGTGGCCTCGGCGGCCGTGAACGGCACCTGACCCACCTCGCTGTTGGCGTACACCCACTGGTCGGGATGGCGCAGAAGAGCCAGGGTGGTCTCCTGCAGCACCTGCTGCAGGCCGGCGCTGCTGCCCGTGTCGGCCGTGCGGGCCGAGCGGCGCAGGTCCTGCTGCAGGTCGCGGGCGGTGGCCAGCAGGCCGAGCTGCATCTGGGCCACCGACACGGGGCCGTCGCCGGCCTGGGCCGGCAGCCCCATGGACTCACCGCCGCCCATGGCCCCGCGCAGGCCGTTGAGCAGCACGCCCACCACGGCCATCAGGATCAGGAATCCGAACAGTCCAGCGCCGCCGAAGCCGAAGCCGATGGGGAGCAGGAAGGGGAAGCCGAAGCCACCACCGCCATAACCCCCGCCGTACCGACCGCCGTAGGAGCCGCCGCCATAGGACCCACCGCCGTAGGAGCCCCCGCGGAAGGAAGGACTCGAGGACCTGAAGCTGCCGCCGCCGATGCGACCACCGCTGGCGGCCTGGGCCGGCTGGGGTGCCACCAGCGTGAACAGGCTGGCCGCGAGCAGCGGCAGCAGGGAAAGGCTGAGGAGACGCATCAGACGCCGGAGCGGAGAACGGAAGCTGCGGGCCATGGGTCGACCTCGCGGATCAACAGCCTGAATCGTAGGAACGGTGGCCGGGGGGGCGGGTGCGGTCAGCCGCCCCCCACGATCGTCACCACCTCGAGGGTGTCGCCGTTCTGCACCGCCTGCTCGGCCCAGAGGCGGCGCGGCACGATGGTGCCGTTGAACTCGACCACCACCAGCTGGGGGCGGTAGCCCAGCTCTGGCAGCAGGCTGTCCAGGGTGAGGCCGGCGGCGCAACGGCGTCGTTCGCCGTTGACCTGCACCTCGATGCTGGCTGGAGTGGTCATGGATCCTGTCGCGGGTGGGCCGCGAGGCGCTGCAGCAGCGCCGCCGTGGCGGCACCCGGATCCCGGGCCTCCATCACGGCCCGCACCACCGCCACCCCGAAGATGCCGGTGGCCAGCACGGCATCGATGGTGGTGAGATCAATGCCGCCGATGGCGTAGGCGGGGCGCACCGCCGCTGCCACCGCCTGCTCCAGATAGCCGAAGCCCACCGGTTGCCGGCCCGGTTTGGTGGGGGTGGCGTGCACGGGGCCCACACCGGTGTAGTCGGCGCCGGCGGCCACGGCCGCCTCCAGCTGGTCCAGGGCGTGGGTGCTGCGGCCGATCAACCGGTCCGGCCCCAGCAGACGTCGTGCCGCCTCGGGCGGCAGATCCTCCTGGCCCAGGTGGACGCCATCGGCCTCGACCGCCAGGGCCAGGTCCAGACGGTCATTGACCACAAACAGCGCCCCGTGGTCGGCGCAGCGGTCCCGCAGGGCCACCGCCTCCCGGTAGCGGCTGCGGTCGTCGGTCTGCTTCGAGCGGTACTGCAGCAGCCCGAGGCCCGCCTGCAACGACTGGTCGACCACTCGGACGAGGTCGGGCACGGCGGCCGTGATCAGATACAGCCGCGCCTGGGCGAGGCGATGCCGCCGTTCCTGGCAGGCCAGCAGCTGGATTTCAAGGTCGTAGAGCCGGTAGCGCACCCGTGCCGCCGTGGAGGCCAGGTCAGGGTCCAGCCCCCGGCCGAATTCCTCCAGCACCCGCAGGGCCTCCTGGGCCCGGGCGCAGTTGGCAGCCACCACCTGGCCCGGGTGGGTGCGCTGGTCCTGGGCCGGATGGCCCAGCCCGGCCCCCACATCGCCGGCGCTGTGGCCGGCCAGGCGGTAGGCGGGACGGTGGCAGCGGCCGAGCTGCTGCCGCAGATCCTTGAAGGCCTCGACCAGATCCCGGCGGTCGAGGCCGAAACGGGCCCAGTCCTCGGCCACCCGCAGGCCCTCCCGGGCCCGGTTGAGGTTGGCGTCGAGCAGGCGGAGCAGGGGTGTCGGGGTGGCGGTCAGGGGCCTGGGCGGTGGCGTCGCCTCCTGTCTAGCCTGGGCGAAGCATGCCGTGGTCCGTGGCCGACGCCCCTCCCCCGTCCCGCGAGCCCCGGCCGGCGGCCCCATTGCCCGCCGTCACCAGCGCCGACAGCCCCATGCAGGTGGTGATCTGGGGGGCGGTGCTGCTCGGCGGCATCGCCGCCTTCATCGCCTGGGGCCTCACCCACGCCTACCCGGTGGGCTGATCCTCCAAGCCCAGCAGCCTCCGGCGGGCCTCGTCGGCATCGGCGGCGATCTGGGCCGCCAGGGCCTGCAGGGAAGGGAAGGCCTGCTGGCTGCGCAGGCGAGCCGTCGGTTCCACCGTCAGCCAGGTGCCGTCGAGTTCCAGCTCCCGGTCGAGCAGGTGCACCTCCACGGCCGAGGGGGCTTCAGGATCGATGGTGGGCTGGCGGCCGAGGTTCATCACGGCTGGCAGGGGTTCCCCATCGTTGCGGCGCACCCAGGCGGCATAGACGCCTTCGGCCGGCAGGCATTTGCGTCCATCCACCTGCAGGTTGGCGGTGGGCCAGCCGAGGCCCCGCCCCAGACCTCGGCCCTTCACCACCAGGCCGCGGAAGCGGTAGGGCCGTTCCAGCAGCCGTGCCGCCTCGGCCAGGTCAGCGGCCGCCAGGGCCGCCCGGATCCGACTGCTGCTGATGCGATCACCACGGTCATCCAGCAGCGGCAGCACCGACACCCTGATGCCGGCAGCTTGTCCCAGCTGCCTGAGTTCGTCCGGGCCACCGCTGCGGCGG
>CAMASU010000243.1 GCA_945861105.1 Synechococcus sp. UW140 | reverse complement strand
CTGCTCAGAGCTGAATCGGTGTGTTGTCACTGCGCAGCACACAGTGGCTGATCGTCCAGTCGTAGTGCTGCCAGACCGTCGCAGGCAGCTTGTATGACGCCCCCGGAAAATCGCCGAGGGGAACCCCGCTCGGCTGGGCTGAGCAGTAGGGCCGACTGCCCGGCTTGGCCAGGTACTGCTGGTGGTAAGGCTCTGCCGGATGGAACGGCTGGTCGAGGCGCACATCGGTGGTGATGGGGCCGAACCCCCGCGCCTGCAGGGCCCCCTGGTAGGCCTGACGTGAGGCCTGCGCCAGGGTGAGCAGGGCAGGGTCGTTGACGTAGATGGCTGACCGGTACTGGCTGCCGCGGTCATTCCCCTGACGGTCCCCCTGGGTGGGGTCGTGGCATTCCCAGAAGAGCTTGAGCAGATCGCTGAAATCGACGCTGGCCGTGTTCCAGACCACCCGCACCACCTCAGAGTGACCGGTGGTTCCGCTGCACACCCGGTCGTAGCTGGGTCTGGGGTCGCTGCCCCCCGCATAGCCCACGGCCGTGGTCACGACCCCGGGCAGCCGCCAGAAGCCCTTCTCGGCCCCCCAGAAACATCCGCAACCGAAAAGGGCTTCCCCCTGGCCCGGCCCGATCGGAGCTTCGATGGCCGTTCCCAGGACCGCGTGGTGCATCTACGACAGGCTGCTGCTCAGGGAGTCTGGCCGTCACCGGGGGCAGGCCGTGGATCGAGGGCGATGTGGTTGATCAGGGTGGTTGTGAAGGCGAACAGCAGAAAGGGGAGTGACAGCACCAGGATCAGGCCCACACCCACCAGGGCGAACAGGGGACGGCTGGCCCCCATCAGGCCCAGGGCCGTGGCGAGGCTCAGGAAGATCACACCCATCCAGGCCAGCACCTGGCCATAGATGTCACCGAAGGTGAGGGTGCAGCGGAGGCTGTAGGGAATCGGCAGGGTCACGGAACCATGGCGCGGTTCCCAGGGCTAGGCCGGCCCGACCATGACTCCGGCGGATGCGCCGGAAAGTTTTGGCTGCTGCCGTCGGTACCTGCTCGCCGTCGCTCGCCTTCACACGGCCTGCAGCTGGCTGGCCGCCTGCTCGCGATCCCAGAGGCGGCGATAGGGTCCCGGCTGGCTGACCAGCTCATCGTGGTGACCCTGCTGCACCAGTCGGCCCCGCTCCAGCACCAGCACCCGGTCGCAGGCGGCGGCCGCCGACAGCTGATGGCTGATGAACAGCACCGTCTGACGGGAGCGGCAGCGAAGATCCTGCAGGATTGCGGCGGCCGTGCGGTTGTCAACGCTGGCCAGCGCATCATCGAGGACCAGCAGCGGCGCCTCCATCAGCAGAGCCCGGCCGAGGGCAGTGCGCTGGCGCTGGCCGCCGCTGAGGGTGATGCCCCGTTCGCCGACCAGAGTGCCGTAACCATCCGGGAACCCCGCCACGTCGCTGGCCAGCTGCGCCCGTTCCGCCACGGCCGGGAGTCCGGTCTGCGGCGCCCCGAAGCGCAGGTTGTCGCCCAGGCTTGCGGTGAAGAGGAAGCCCTCCTGGGGCACCAGGGCCAGCTGGCGACGCAGGTCGGCCAGGCTCAGGCGTGTCACATCGACGCCGTCGATGAACAGCTGACCTGCGGGCACCTGCAGCAACCGCCCGAGGGCCCTCGCCAGGGTCGTCTTGCCGCAGCCGACGGGCCCGACCACCGCCACAAGTTCTCCGGGCTCAACCGTGAAGCTGAGGTCCACGATGGCCGGCTCGCGCGCGTCGGCATAACGGATCTGCAGCGCCCTGGCCTCGAGCCGGGCCCCTGCCGGGCTGGGGACTCCGGCGGCCTGCGTCTCGGGGGAATCCTCGATCTGCGACCGGCGCCGCAGCAGTTCCTCCACCCGTTCGAGGCTCACCTGGCCGGTCTGGAAGGTGCTGAGGGTGAAGCCCAGCAGGGCCGTGGGAAACACCAGGCGCTCCACATAGAGGATCAGGGCGATCAGACCCCCCAGGGTGAGGGTGCCGCCTTCGAGGCGGCTGGATCCGAGGGCGATCAGCACCAGCACCGAGAGGGAACTGATGCCCTCGAGCAAGGGGAACAACGTGCTGCGGGTGCGGGCCAGGGTGATGGCGGCCTCGCGGTAGCGCTGGCTGAGGTCGGCGAAGGCGGCGCGCTCGCTGACCTCCTGGCCATAGATCTTGATGGCGCCGATGCCCGAGAGGTCCTCCTGCACGAGGTCGCTCATGGCGGCCAGATCCTGCTGCAGTCGCCGCTGCTGGCGCATCATGCGCCCCCCGGAGAGACCCACCAGCAGCAACATCAATGGGTACAGAAGAATCGCCGCCAGGCTGAGGCCGGGTTCAATCGCCAGCATCGCCGGCAGGGTGAGGGCGTAGGCCATGGCGGTGTTGCTGAGGCTGAGCACCGCAAAGCCGAGCAGGCGACGCACGTTTTCGACGTCACTGGTGGAACGGCTGATCACATCGCCGCTGCCTGCCTGCTGCACCCAGCCCGGCTCCTGGCGCAGCAGATGGTCGAAGATCCGCTGCCGCAGGCTCACTTCCACGTGACGACCGGCACCGAAGACCAGCACCCGGGAGGCCAGCCGCACCAACCCCATCACAGTGGCGAGCCCACCGATGACCAGGGCCTGGCGCAGCAGGTCGTTGAGGCTGAACCCGGGCTGCAGGGCATTGATCGTCCGCTGCACCAGCAGCGGCAGGCTGGTACCAAGAATGTTGACCACCAGCAGGGCGGCCATGCCCAGCATCAGCTCCCGCCGCTGGGGGCGCAGCTGACGGGCGATCAGGGCGAGCTGCAGGGGGGCCATCGCTGGACGCAGGGGCGGCCCCAAACTACGGAGGCTCCGCCGTCGGCCATGGCTGCCCCCACCCGCGATCCCGGTGCCGACCGGGACCAGGTCCATCCGCTCCATGCCAGCGACCGCGAGACCGTCGATGGGCTGCTGGCGGTGGAGCAACCGGGTGACGATCATCTGGTCGATGCCGCCCGGCTGCTGATTCGGTACGACGGCTTTCCCGGTGCCGCTGATCTGCGCCAGGACCTGATGAAGGCGATCGGCCACTGGGGTCTTGACCGCGCCGCCCTTGAGGCCCGCTGCCGTGCCCTCTGGCAGGGGGGCTTCCGTCCGGGCCGCCCCCAGGGGGACCAGGCCGTCGGCAGTGGCTTTGACACCGATGCCGCCGCAGACGGCTAGCGGGCCCAGGGGGCTGACCGTCATCCTGGGGGGGACCCTGCCCCGCGACCGTGAGCAGCGCCTCCACCGCCACCCCCCCGCCCTGGCCGCGCCTGCTCGATGGCCTGCTGGAGGGCCAGCCTCTCGATGCGGCCGCCGCCGCGGCGCTGATGGAGGCCTGGCTCGCCGACGGGCTCGCCCCCGTCCAGACCGGTGCCTTCCTCGCGGCCCTGCGTTGCCGTGACCCCGACCCGGTCGAACTGGCGGCCATGGCCACCGTGCTGCGTCGGGCGGCCCCCCTGCCGTCACCCCGGCCCGCCCTGCCCCTGGCGGACACCTGCGGCACCGGGGGTGACGGGGCCGACAGTTTCAACATCTCCACGG
>CAMASU010000242.1 GCA_945861105.1 Synechococcus sp. UW140 | reverse complement strand
AGGCCGCCTATGCCCATGCGGTGGGGATCTGCCTGGGGGGGCTCAACCATTACCGCGGTGAAGCCCGCAGCAAACCGCTGCTGAATCCGCAGGGGCGACCAGCGGACGCCGAAGGAGTGGCCGCGATCCTGACCCTCACCGGTCGCATCAGCCTGGCCTGGCTGGCCATCGGCGGACTGGTGGCAGCGGCCCAGTCGAGACCCTGATCGGTCAGTAGGCCCCGTTGTCGGCCGGCCAGAGCACCACACCGATGGTGCGCCAGAGGATGGAGACATCGCGACGCAGGCTGGGACGGGCCACGTACTGCGCGTCGAGGGCAACCCGGCGGGGATAGTCGAGGTTGTTGCGTCCCGACACCTGCCACAGGCCCGTGAGGCCGGGGCGAACACTGAGGACGGCATCCATGGAGGGCCCGTAGCGCGGCACTTCGGCCTGCACGATCGGCCGGGGACCCACCACACTCATCTCGCCCCGGAGGATGTTGATGAGCTGGGGCAATTCATCGAGGCTCGTGACCCGCAGTAACTGGCCCACGGGGGTGATGCGGGGGTCGCGGCGCAGCTTGTGGTCCTGGTCGTATTCAGCCCGGAGGGTGGGCGAAGAGGCCAGCAGATCAGCCAGACGACGGTCGGCATCGAGCTCCATGGTGCGGAACTTGATGCAACCGAAGCGGCGGTAACGGCGCCCCAGGCGCTTCTGCACGTAGAAGATCGGCCCTGGGGAGGTGAGCTTCACCACCAGGGCAATGGCCAGAAACAGCGGCGCCCCCAGGCTGAGCAGGGTGAGGGCAAACGCGATGTCGCCTCCCCGCTTGAGCGCTGCCCGGGGCCGCACCAGGGCCTGGGACGCGGCCTGGCGACGCAGGCGGGCCTCATCCTGGAGAAGGGCCAGGCTCGATTGCTGCAGGGAGGGGCGGGAAAGCATGCCGCCAGACGACTACTGGAACCGTACGAATCGGAACCGGCACGGCCCAGGGGCGCTGGGTCAGTGCCCGATCAGGCACAGGGCCGCTCGGCCATCCAGGCCTGCAGCACCTGGGTCAGCCGGTCGCGGAAGCGGTCGGGCGCAAACCGTTCGGCGTGGCGACGCAGCCGTTCGGCCGGCAGCTGGCGCCAGAGGCGGGCCGCTTCGAAGTGCTGCAGCGCCGCCTCCAGATCTGCCAGCGTCTGGCGGGCGAAGAACAATCCCGTGGCCGTGGCCGGATCATCGGACAGGCAACGGACGCTGTCCCGCAGGCCGCCGATCCCCAGGGCGACGACCGGTGCGCCGGCCGCCATCGCCTCGACCGGCGCGATGCCGAAATCCTCGACGCCGGCATAGACAAACCCCCGGCAGCAGCCCATCAGCCGGGCCACCTCAGCGGCGGGGCGGCGCCCCAGGAAACGAACGGTGGGTCCTGCGAGGGCCTCGAGCCGGCGGCGGTCGGGGCCGTCGCCCACCACCTGCAGGGGCAGGCCGAGGCGACTGCAGGCCTGCACCAGCAGATCAACCCGCTTGTAAGGCACCAGACGACACACCGACAGGTAGAAGTCGTCGCGGGGCTGGCGCCAGTCAAAGCGGCTGACCGCCACCGGCGGCGGCAGCACGGTGGCCGGGCGGCCCCAGTAGCGACGGATGCGCGCGGCGGTGAAGCGCGAATTGGCCAGCAACCGGTCGGGCCGTGCGGCGCTCAGCACATCCCACTGGCGCAGGCGATGCAGCTGCCAGCGCACCAGCGGGCCCAGGGGGCCCCGGGCCAGGCGGGAGGCTTCGAGATAGGCCTGCATCTGATCCCAGGCGTAGCGCACCGGCGTGTGCACGTAACTGACATGCAGCTGGTCGGGGGCGGTGAGCACCCCCTTGGCCACGAGGTGGCTGCTGCTGAGCACCAGGGGATAACCCCGCAGATCCAGCTGTTCGATGGCCAGGGGCAGCAGGGGCAGGTACTGCTGCACGTGGCTGCTGCCGAAGGGCAGCCGCTGCACGAACGAGGTGACCACCGATCGACCGTGCAGCCAGCTGCCAGGGCGCCGACTCTCGCCATCCACCAGCGCGAACAACCGGGGGCTGAGCAGGGCATCCATCTCCTGCACCACCAGCTCGGCCCCCCCCACCGAACGGGGAGAGAACCACTCATGCACCAGGGCCGTGGGGAAGGGGAACAGGGCCATCGGCGGAGCCTAGGCCCGCTACGAAAGCTCAACCCTGCTTGCCTCACCCCCGTGGGGTGACCAGGCTGAAGGCAGTCCGGATGGTGCCTTGGCCCTGCGTGCCCTGCTGGAAGAAGCCCTCAGCGAACCCTCGATCGGCAGCACCGAGCGCTTCAGCTGGCATACCACCCCCGTCGGCATCGCCGCCCTCTGGACGGCGGGCTCGGTGCCCAGCCTGCCGCCGTTTGACCAGGCCCTGGTCGAAGCCAGGGCCGTGGGGCTCGACCTCAGCCGCGAGGAACGGGAGTTCCACCAGGTGCGCCAGGGGCTGGTGCTGCTCTTCCACAGCTGAACCGGCCCCCATGAGGGGGCCAGCCCCCCTCAGAGCAACAGGCTGGCGGCCGTCAGCACCGGTGAGCCCTGGAGCTGGATCTGCAGTTCTGCCGTGGTGAAGTTGGCATCAAGGTTGGCCTGCAGCAGGGTGAAACCGGCACCGAAGCTGATGTTGGCCTGGCCGACGGCCGTGAAGGCAGCAGTACCCACAAAGACGAAGGGCTGGACGCCGGCCGTCAGTGGGTTGGCATCGATGGCACGCAGATCAATGCGGTCGGTCCCGACGGCGAAGTCGGTGATCACGTCACGGGCGGCGCCAGCGGGGGATTCCGCCACAGCTGCGATGACGTAGACATCGGCCCCACCACCACCCGTGATGGTGTCGGCGCCGCCGCCACCGCTGATGGTGTCGGCGCCACTGCCGCCGGTGATCTGGTTGGCCAGGCCATTTCCTTGCCCCCGGAAGCCTGCGGTGCCGCTGAAGGTCAACGCCTCCACATCGACTGGAAGCGTGTAGGACGCCAGGGAGGTGAACACCGTGTCGGTGCCTCCGGCGGCCAGTTCGCTGACGATGTCCAGGGGGTCATCAACCACGAAGACATCGTTCCCGGTGTCGCCGATGAGCAGGTCGGCCCCGAGGCCGCCATCAAGACGATCGTTGTCACGGCCGCCATTGAGGGTGTCGTTGCCGAGGCCGCCAATGAGGGTGTCATTGCCCCGGTCACCGGTGACGTTGTCGGCCCCATCCGTGCCCGTGAGGTTATCGGCTGTGTCACGGTCACCGCTGATCAGATCTCCGACAGGATCAGTGGCCGCGGAGAGCACCTGCTCGTTGGTGCCACCCCCATCGACAAAGCTGATCCGCACGCGCAGCACCTGGCCGACATCCTGCTGGGCAGGGGTGTAGGTGGCCGAGGTGGCACCGGGGATGGCCAGGCCGGGTACTGCGGCACTGGCAGACCGCAGCCACTCGTAGGTGAACGCACCGAGGCCATTGGCATCACCGAGGCCCACGGTCAGCGCGTTGATGGCACTGCCCTCGGTCGGCGTGGTGTCGCTGATCGTCGGCACCCCCGTCACCGGGCTGTTGAAGCTGAGGGTCA
>CAMASU010000241.1 GCA_945861105.1 Synechococcus sp. UW140 | reverse complement strand
GCCACCCGTCAGACCTCCAGCAGCGGCCGCCCCAAGTCGCCCCGCATCCAGGTGGTGCTGTCGGAGGAGCTCCTGGAACAGCTGGCGACGGCGGCGGAAGCCGACTGCCGCACGGTGAGCAACCTGGCCCGGGTGCTGATCCAGCAGGGCCTGCAGCAGCGCCTCTCCGCCGCGGGCGGCGGCCGTCCCCAGGAGAACCTCCGCGATTCCCTGGAGCGCTCCCAGGCCGGTAGCCCCCGGCGGCTGCGGGGCCGCCCCCGGCGCATCCGTCTGCGCGGTCCCTTCAGGGCCTGATCAGCACCCCCAGGCGGCCGGCGCGACGGCAGCCTGTCACGGCCGGGTCGGCGGCGGCCACCCCCCGCCAGTGCCACCACGCCAGCAGGGCAAAGGCCAGGGCTTCCCGGTCGAGATCGGCGATGCCCAGCTCGGCGAGCGGGCGCACCCGCATGCCGCGGCAGCGCCGTCGCAACTCCCCCATCAGGGTTGTGTTGCGGCAGCCGCCCCCCGCCACCAGCAGCTCCAGCGGCCTCGGTCCCCGCTCAAGATCTGCCGCCACCACCGCCGCCGTGAAGGCCGTCAGGGTGGCGAGGGCATCGGCGGGATCCGCCATGTCGAGCTCCTGCAGTCGACGCTCCAGGTCGGCGGCGCCAAACAGTTCGCGGCCCGTGGATTTGGGGGGCTGCTGCTGCAGATAGGGCTCCTGCAGCCACCGCTCCACGGCCTGCCGATCAACCGTCCCGCGGGCTGCCCAGGCGCCGTCGGCGTCGAAGCTCAGGTGCCCCTGGCTGAACCGCTGCACCGCCAGATCGAGAAGGGTGTTGGCGGGCCCGCAGTCCCAGCCGCGGATGGGGGCCCGTCGATCGGGTCCCCGGCGGGGGGGCAGCAGGGTGAGGTTGGCGATGCCGCCGAGGTTCAGCAGGGCCCGCCAGCCACCGATGGCTGGCAGCAGGGCCCCGTCACACAGGGGAACCAGGGGGGCCCCCTGGCCACCCCGGGCCAGGTCGGCACCGCGGAAGTCGCATACCACCGGTGTCGCCAGCAGCTCAGCCAGCAACGGACCCTGCAGCATCTGCCAGCTCGCCCCCCGCCGGGCCTCCGCCGGCGGCCGGTGCCAGAGGGTCTGTCCGTGGCAGCCCACCAGCCGAGCGGCAGCGGCCGGGTCCACCTGGCGGGCGCAGGCGGCCTGCACCTCGGTGATCGCTTCGGCCAGCTCGAGCAGAGCGGCGGTGGGGCGGGGGCTGCCCTGCCCCACCGCGATGATCTCGGCCCGCAGGGCTTCGGGATAGGGCACGTGGGCCGAGGCCTGTATCCGCCAGCGGGGGCGCCGGGGCCGACCCTGGAATTCCACCAGGACGCCGTCGACGCCGTCGGCGCTGGTGCCGCTCATCAGGCCGAGGACCCTCATGGGCGGGCTTCCGCGCCGGGCTTCAGCGGTTCGGCTGCGGGGTGAGTCGCAGGTACGGACGCACCTCGGTGATGCCCTTCGGGAAGCGGCTGCGGGCTTCTTCGGTGGGGATCGATGGCACCACCACGCAGTCATCACCGTCCTTCCAGTTGACCGGCGTGGCCACCTGATGGTGATCGGTCAGCTGCAGGGAATCGATCACCCGCAGGATCTCGTCGAAGTTGCGGCCGGTGCTGGCGGGGTAGGTGATCTGCAGACGCAGCTTCTTCTGCGGGTCGATGATGAACACCGAACGCACCGTCAGGTTGTTGAGGGACTTGGGATGGATCATCCCGTAGAGGTCGCTCACGCTGCGGTCCTCATCCGCCAGGATCGGATAGTCGACCTTCGTTGACTGGGTGTCGTTGATGTCGTTGATCCAGCCCTTGTGGCTTTCGGCACGGTCGACACTCAGGGCCAGGGTCTTGACATTGCGCTTCTCCCATTCGGGGCGCAGCTTCGCCACTTCGCCCAGTTCGGTGGTGCACACCGGCGTGTAGTCGGCGGGGTGGGAGAAAAGCACGACCCAGCTGTCGCCGGCGAAGTCATACAGGTTGATGGGACCCAGCTGGGAGTCCTGGGTGAAATTCGGGACGGTGTCGCCGAGCTGCAGGGCCATGGCCTGAAACGCTGTCATTGCAATGCTGGCACAGCTCCCCAGGAAGACGCAGGTGCCACGGGGCCCATGACCCATGGCAGGGTGACCCCGGATACACGCATTCCTTTGCAGCATTTCCCGCCGCGGTCGGCCCATCCGCTGGCGCGTCTGCGGCGCCGCTGGATCAACGACGGTCACCATCGCTGGGCGGATCTGCCTCCCCTGGCCCTGCACGCCCTCTGGCGTCGGTACCAGGCCGAGGGCTGCCGTCAGGCCCGGCAGACCCTCGCCCGGCAGGACCCGCCGGGCTTGCTGCTGCTCGAGGCCGGGCCCTGGCCCCGGCCGTGGCAACTGGTGCGCTGGTGTCGGGGGCGACAGGTCCGGCTCCGGGGGCGCGGTGGCCTTGCCGAGCTGCAGGCCCTCGACTGGTCGGCGCTGCTGCTGCTGGCCCCGGGGATGCGACCTCTCGCGAGCGGACTGCCGGCGCTGCTGCTGGACCTGGTCCAGGCCGGGGTGCCCGGAGGCAGGGTGGGGGATGCCCTGGAGTGCCGGCCGTGGCGCCGGCGACCGCTGCTGCGTCCTGATTGGGATCCGCTGCTCTGGCAGCTCGATGTTGACCTCGCCGACCATCTGGTGCTCAGCCGGGATCTGTGGCCCCTGGCGTTGGAGATGGCCGAGGGGGTGAGCCCGCCGTCGCGGTTGCTGCCGCTGCTGGTCGCCGGCGGCACCCCCATGCGCAAGCTGCCCTGGGTGCTGGTGCGTCGCCCCTCGCCCAAGACCGCTGACCTGCTGGCGGCTGCCCTGGAGCGCCGCCGGTGCCTGCCGCCGCCGGGACCGGGGCTCACCTATGGCCTCGCCCCCAGGCCAGGACTGCTGCAGCTGCAGGTCGGCCCAGGGTTTCACTGTCCATCGCTGGAGGTGTTGATCCCCACCATCCAGGCGCCCCTTGCCACCGGCGGCACGGCTGTGAACCGGCTGCTGCGCAGCTTTGCCTCCACCAGCTGGCCCACCGACCGGTTGCTGCTGCACGTCGGAGACGATCTGGGGCAGCCCGAGTCCCTTGCCCTGGCGGCCAGTGGTTTCCCGACCCGTGTCGAAGACACCCGCGGGCTGCGCCATGGGGGCTTCCATTACGCCCGCAAGCTCAACGCCATGGCCCGGGGCAGCCGGGCCGATCTGCTGCTGTTCCTCAACGACGACGTGGTGGTGACCGATCCCGACTGGTTGCTGCAGCTGGCGGCCCTGCTGCAGCACCAGGGGGGTGGCCTGGTGGCCCCGCTGCTGCTGTTCGCCGACGGGCGGGTGCAGCACGCCGGCGTGGTGGGCGGCCTGCTGGGGCTGGCCTCCCACCCCTGGGCCGGAGAGGCCCCGGACCGGCTGGACCCCACAGCCCTTGCCCAGAGGGCCTGTACCCTGCTGACCGGTGCCTGCCTGCTCACGGTGCGCAGCGATTTCGAGGCCGTTGGCGGCTACGACGAGAGCTACCCCGTGGAGTTCAACGATCTCGATCTGTGTCTGCGTTATCGGGAGGCCGGTCGTC
>CAMASU010000240.1 GCA_945861105.1 Synechococcus sp. UW140 | reverse complement strand
GGGCCGGGGCCGGATCCTGGCCGCGGATGGAGGCCATCCAGCCCCGGCGGGCAATCTCGTAGAGCAGCAGGGCCGAAGCCACCGACGCGTTGAGGCTGGGGGTGACGCCCCGCAGGGGAATGCGCACCAGCTGGTCGCAGTGGCGACGGGTCAGCAGGGACAGGCCGGCTCCCTCGGAACCGGTGACCACCACCAGGGGGCCCTGGAGATCGACCTCCCCCAGCGACACCGTGCCCTCCTCGGCCAGGCCCACCACCCGGAAGCCTTCCTCCCGCAGGGTTTCGAGGGCCCGATTGAGATTCACCACCCGGGCGACCGGGAGGTGCTCGAGGGCGCCGGCCGCCACCTTCGCGACCGAGCCCGTGAGACCTGCGGAACGCCGCTGGGGCAGCACCATCCCATGGGCCCCCAGCGCTTCGGCGCTGCGCACGATCGCACCGACGTTGTGGGGATCGGTGACGCCGTCGAGGGCCACCAGCAGGGGGGCTTCATCCAGCTGGCGGCAGCCTGCCAGCAGTGTCTCCAGATCCAGGGTCTCGGCGGCGGCGGTCTGCAGCACGATTCCCTGATGCACGGCCCCGCCGCAGAGCTGCGCCAGGCGCGCCCAGGTCACTTCCTCCACCAGCACCCCACCGGCCTTGGCTTCCCGCAGCAACTGCAGGAAACGGCTGCTGCAGCGCATCTCCGGCGTGCACCAGATGCGATGGATCGGTCGTCCGCTCTCCAGGGCCGCCAGGGCGGCGTGGCGGCCCCAGACCAGGTCATCGGCCATCGACGGCCCATGCTGTTCGGCCTCGCCCTGGGAAGGACCCTCCGGCGGCAGGGAGTCCGGGCGCGAGGGGTCCGGCCGTGAGCGGTCCGGGCCGCGGAACACCGGTCGACCGCGGCGATCACCCGCCAGCGGCCGCCCGGGCCGGGGAAAACGGTCGCCCCGATCAGGCCGATCGAACCGATCGAACCGGTCGAAGCGTTCTCGCCGGGCCGGGCGTTCCCCACGATCGCCGGCTTCATCGCGATCCGTGCGCTCGAACCGATCCGTTCGCTCGAACCGATCCGTGCGCTCGAACCGCTGGGGGCGATCAAAGCGCTGCGGTCGGTCCACCCGGTTGAACCGGGCCGGTCGGCCCATGCGATCTCCCCCCTGGGGGCGCCCGTAGCGGTCCTCGCGGTTGAAGCGGTCCTCACGGGGATAGCGGTCCTCACGGCTGAAACGCTCGTCCCGGTCGCTGCGGTCGGAACGGAAGGGGCGCTCAGGTCGATCACCCCCCTCAGGCCGATCGCGACGGTCAAAGCGTCGGGGAGGGGCCGGTGGTCGACCACCGGCCCCACGGGGTCGACCACCACGGGGGCCGCCGGGGCTGCGGGGGGTTCGGTCGGGACGGAAGGCCATGGTCGGGACGACAGCAGGGAACCAGGCTCGTCCGTCAGAGGGGACTGTCCGGCCTGTCGGCGGCAACGGCCGGATCGAGACAGCTCAGCAGCTCGTTCAGGCGCTCCGGATCGTGCAGGTGGAGCCAGCCCACCATTGTCTCAAATCCCGAGGCCCGGCCATAGATGGCCGGGTTCAGATGACGGGGGCGACGACCGGCGGCATTGCGACCCCGTCTGACCCATTCCCGTTCTTCCTCGCGCAGCAGCGGTTCGAGGCGCTCGAGGGCCAGGCTCTGGGCCTCGGCACGGACGCGGGCCACACCGGCATCGTGCAACCGGCGCGGACTTGCCATTTGTCGCACCAGGTGCTGGCGCTGATGAAGTTCCCAGACCGCATCCCCCAGCCAGGCCAGCTGGGCGGGGCCAGGGCAGGGGTCAGGCGGCGCTGATGGCACCGAGGGCGGTGGGAAGGTCAGGCTGCAGATGCAGGAAAGCCTCAAGCCTCACCAGCTTCACGGTCTGCACGACGCGGCTGTTGCCGACGACCACGAACCGCCGGCCGGCCTCGTTGCACTGCTTGGCGATGGTGACCAGCGCTCCGAGGCCGGAGGAGTCGATGAAGTCGATGCGGCTCAGGTCGAACACCAGCGGCAGATCCCCGCTGGATCCGTGCTGTTCGATGAATTCACGGAACTGCCGCTCGGAATAGGCATCGAGCTGGCCTGTGAAATGCAGCAGCACGCAGCCGGCCTGAGGCTCGCAGCCGCCGCGGAGAGAGACGGTGAGTCGGGTCAGCTCGGTGATGGCTCCAGGCCTCCTGCGGTTGATGGCCCCGAAGGGCTCTCAAGTTTATCCGGGCTGACGACGGCTGGCCATGAGTGCCACGAACCGACGGAAGTGATGATCCGCATCATGGGGGCCCGGTGAGGCCTCCGGGTGGTACTGAACGCCGAAGACCGGCTGGTGCAGCAGCTCGATGGCCGCCACGGTGCTGTCGTTGAGGTTGCGGTGGGTGATGGCCACCCGATCGAGGGGGAGACTGTCGGCATGGAGGGCGAAGCCGTGGTTCTGGCTGGTGATCTCCACCGGACCGCCGCCGCCGCCGCAGGGATGGTTCAGGCCCCGGTGGCCATAGCCGAGCTTGAAGGTGCTGCCCCCGAGGGCGAGGCCGAGGATCTGGTGGCCAAGGCAGATGCCGAACACCGGCAGGTCAGGCTGCACCAGCAGGTTGCGGGCAAGGCTGATGCCGTCGGCGACGGCGGCGGGGTCGCCGGGGCCGTTGGAGAGGAACACCCCCTCGGGCCGGTGGGCCAGCACCTCATCGAGGCTGCTGCCGGCAGGCAGCACCGTGACCCGGCAGCCATGGGCCACGAGGCGCTCCAGGATCGCCCGCTTGATGCCGAAATCAATCGCCACCACGGCATAGGGGCGTTCGCCGGCACCAGGCTGGGGGCGCTGGTCGAAGCCGGCGGCCGTGAGCCGGTCCCAGACGTAGGGAGCTGGTGTGGTGACCCGCGAGGCCAGGTTGAGTCCTTCCATCGAAGGGGCGTCCTGGACCCGGCGCAGGAGGTCGGCGGGGTCGGCACCGTCGGTGCTGACGGCTCCATTGATGGCTCCGCCCTCCCGCAGCCGTCGCACCAGGGCACGGGTGTCGACACCCACCAGCCCGACGACACCGTGGTCCCGCAGCCAGTCCTCCAGGGGCTGACGTGACCGCCAGCTGCTGGCACAGGGCGACAGTTCCCGGGCAATCACAGCCCGGGCCGCGGGCTGCTCTCCCTCCTGGTCATCGGCGTTGACACCGGTGTTGCCCAGTTCAGGAGCCGTGAAGGTGATCAGCTGCCCGGTGTAGCTGGGATCGGTGATCACCTCCTGATACCCGGTCATGCCGGTGTTGAACACCACCTCACCGATGGCGCAACCCCTGGCTCCGATCGCCCGGCCCCGCAGCACCAGACCGTCCGCCAGCACGAGAAGAGCGTCCATCCGCCTCTGCACCCTCCAGCATCATCCCTCAGGGCTGCGGAGCCAGTCGGCCAGTGCTCCGAAACGCTGCCATGGGGCACCGGCCGCCAGGCAGTCTCCGGCCAGATCGACCCCGCTGCGCCAGTCGCTGACCGCACCGGCAGCCCAGAGCACCAGGGCCGTGTTGAGCCGCACCGCGTCGGTCTGGGCCGCTGTGCCGTGACCCTCGAGCACCGCCTGCAGGATGGCGGCATTGGTGGCAAGG
>CAMASU010000239.1 GCA_945861105.1 Synechococcus sp. UW140 | reverse complement strand
GGCTCCGCCGGGAACGGGAGGTGGTCCATGGCGTCTGAGCAGCGCCGCAGCGACGACCATCCGCTGGTGGGGGTGCTGCGGCAGGTGACTGCCGCGAGCTGCCCCGGCCGCTTCAATTTCCATTGCCACAGCCTCTGCAGCGACGGCAGCCTCGAACCCGAGGCCATCGCCGACCAGGCGGTGGCCCTGGGCCTGGAGCACTTCGCCGTCACCGATCACCACAGCCTCGAAGCCGTTCCGCTGGTGCAGGCCCGGCTTGCCGGCCTCGCCGGCGAAGGGATGGCCGTGCCGACCCTCTGGCCCGGCACCGAGATCAGCTGCCTGCTCGAGACCTGCCTGGTGCACGTGCTGGCCCTTGGCATCGATGGCCACCACCCCGCCATGGCGCCTTACCTCCAGGGGGATACGGTCAGTGGGCCCGCCCTGCAGGCCAGTGCCGTGGTGGAAGCGATCCAGGCGGCCGGTGGCCTGGCGCTGCTGGCCCATCCGGCCCGCTACCGCCTCGGCTTCCGTCCCCTGCTCGAAGCCGCCGCTGCCCTCGGGTTCGACGGGGCGGAAGTCTGGTACGACTACGAGATGCAGGAGCACTGGCGCCCCAGCCCCCACGTGTGCGAGGCCATCAGTCGGCTCTGTGGCGATCTTGACCTTTTGCAGAGTTGCGGCACCGACAGCCACGGGATGAGCCTGAAGGGCCGCTAGGTTTTCCCACAACCTTCAGGGTCGCCATGGGACTCTTCGACCGCTTCCGCCGCAAACCTGCCGATGCGGCCGCCGACAGTGCCTCCGATGCGTTCTTTCTTGACGCCGACAAGTCGAGCACCCTCGGCGACGTGAACTTCATGCGGCGGTCGAACACCATCCGCCGCACCTTCCCCGGCACCATCAACAACCCAGGCACCAAGGAGCGCATCGAGGAAGTCGCCTCGATGGAAGCGCGGCTTGAAAAGGTCTCCGATGGTCTGCCCGATGCGGCGGTCGAGGGCCCCGTCAGCGGCCCCCTCGGTGGCGGTGTGCCCAAGCCGGTCAAGAAGACCTTCGCCCAGACGATGACCCAGCAGGAGCTGGCCGATCGGCTCAAGGGGTCTGCCGTGGCCCCCACCAACCAGCCCGGTGGTCCCGCCAGGCGCACTGCCGCCAGTGACACCGCCCCCAGCGGCGCCCCGCGTCCTGCGGCCAAGCCCGGGTCCATCGATCCCTTCCGCGACATGCTCAAGGACCTGGGCTGACGGTTCCCGGTCCCGCGGTCTCCACGATCGCCTCAGACTCCAGCAGCAGTTGCCTGAGCCGCTCGAGCCGGTCCCCTGAGGCCCCCTGCCACAACCCCCGGTGGTGGGCCTCCAGGAACCGTTCCGCCAGGTCCCTCAGGGCCCACGGGTTGCTGCGTTCGAGAAAGGAACGCACCGACGGCTGCTCCAGCCAGGCCTCGCACAGGGCTCCGTAGGCCCAGTCCGGCACCGCGTCGGTGCAGGCGTCGTAGGCGAACAGATAGTCGAGGCTGGCGGCCAGTTCGAAGCCCCCCTTGTAGCCATGGCGCTGCATGCCTTCGATCCAGCGGGGGTTGAGCAGCCGGCTGCGGATCACCCGGTCGAACTCCCGCGTCAGCGGTCGCGGCCGGGGGCGTTCCGGGCGTGAGTGGTCGCCGAACCACAGGGATGGGCTGCGACCCTGCAGCCGCCGCGCCGCCGCCGCCAGGCCCCCCTGGAACTGGTAGTAGTCGTCGGAATCGAACAGGTCATGTTCGCGGTTGTCCTGGTTGTGGAGCACCAGCTGCACCTCCCGCAATCGCTGCTCCAGCCCCGGCCGGTCGGCCACCACCTGCTCGGCCGACCGATGACGCCACTGCCCCCACTGCAGGAAGGCCTCCGCAAGGTCATCGGCATCGCGCCAGGCGCCGCTGTCGATCAACCCCTGCAGACCGGCCCCGTAGGCCCCTGGGGCAGAGCCGTAGATCGCACAGCTGGCCCCATCACCCACCAGCCGGTCTGCGGCCATCAACCACTCGATCAGCTGGGGGAAGGCATCGCGGAAGAAGCCGGAGATGCGCACCGTCACTGACACCCTTGGCCGGCCGAGCTGGGCAGCAGGGATCAGGACGAGGTCGACCATGCGGCGGGTGGGACCATCCCACACCGGCTGCACCCCCAGCAGGGCCAGCACCTGGGCGACATCGTCGCCGCCGTTGCGCATCGTGCTGGTGCCCCAGATCGACAGGGCCAGGTGGGTGAGGTCGCAGCCCTCCTGCTGCCGATGCTCCTCCAGCAGGATGGCGGCGCTGCGCCGTCCCAGGTCCCAGGCCGCCTCCGTGGGCAGTCCCCGCAGGTCGACGCTGTAGAAGTTGCGGCCCGTCGGCAGCACGTCTGGCCGGCCCCGGGTGGGGGCCCCCGATGGTCCCGCTTCCACCCGGCCCCCGGCGAGGGCCGTGGCCAGGGCCTCCCTTTCGGCGGTGCCACAGGCCCGCAGGCGCGGCCAGAGGTCCCCCAGCACCTGCGCCAGCTCCGCCTCCAGGGCCTCCCGGGCCGCCGGGGTGGCCTCTGGCAGCAGCGGCGGGTCCAGCGGGGCGGTGGGGCCGCCGTTGCTGGCCGCCAGTCGCTGCCGCAGCAGCCCCAGGCCCATCTCCTCCAGCAGGGCCACCCCATGGCCCAGGCAGCGCGCCCCAGGCAGTCCCAGGGCCTCCAGCCGTGAACGATCCCCGGCCGACAGCGGCTCGGTCTCCTCGCCCGCCCAGGGATCCAGCTCCAGGTCAAGCATCGCGGCCAGCCGTCGGGTCAGACCCAGGCGCCCGGGGCCCGGGGCCCGGGCCAGAGCCAGAAGCAGCTCCAACAGGGCCTCGGCTGTCGGATCCTGCCCGTAGATGTGCAGCCCGGTGCGGATCTGGGCCTCCTTGAGTTCGCACAGGTAGCCATCCAGGCCCCCCAGCCGTTGGTCCAGGTCGTCCTGCTCACCGCCGATGGGCAACGCCAGGGTGGCCAGCAGCTTCTCCAGCTGCTGTTCCAGCAGCGGACATTCGCGGCTGCCCAGTTCGCGGGCCTGCCAGAGCTGCTCAAGCAGGGCCTCAAGGCCGGCCAGGGCCCCATGCAGGCCCGCACGGCCCAGCGGGGGGGTCAGGTGGTCCAGGATCACCGCCTGGCTGCGGCGCTTGGCCTGGCTCCCCTCGCCGGGGTCGTTGACGATGAAGGGGTAGAGATGGGGCAACGGCCCGAGGGCCAGGGCTGGGAAGCACGACGGTGAGAGTCCAAGGCCCTTTCCCGGCAGCCATTCGAGGTTGCCGTGCTTGCCGAAATGCACCAGCACGTGGGCGTCGAAGCCCTGGCGCAGCCAGAGGTAGTGGGCCAGGTAGGCGTGGGTGGGTGGCAGGTCAGGGCTGTGGTAGCTCAGGGCCGGATCCCGTTCGTAGCCCCGCGACGGTTGCAGCAGCACCACCACCGAGCCCCAGCGTCGGCCGGCGATGGCGAATCCGTCGCCCTCGAGGCTGGGATCCGTTTCCGGTGGGCCCCAGTGACGCTCGAGGCCGGCGCGTGCGTCGGCCGGCAGGGTGTCGTACCAGGTCCGGTAGGTGGTGAGCGATAGCCGGTCCAGGGGGGCGCGATGGTCGGATTCGGGATCCGGAG
>CAMASU010000238.1 GCA_945861105.1 Synechococcus sp. UW140 | reverse complement strand
GGACCAACCCGGGTCACGCTGGCTTCGACGATTACCTCGCCCTGTTCAATGCCAACCAGCGTCGCAACATCCGTCGCGAACGGCAGTCGGTGCAGCAGGCCGGCCTGCAGGTGACCCCCCTGGCCGGTGAGGCCATTCCGCAGGCCTTGCTGCCCCGCATGCATCGGTTCTATGAGGACCACTGCCGCCGCTGGGGGTTCTGGGGCAGCAAGTACCTCACGGAGGCGTTCTTTGACCAGGCGGCTGAGCGGCTGAGGCCGCATCTGGTGCTGTTCAGCGCCCACGCCGCCGGCGGCGATCCGTCCGAACCCCTGGCCATGAGCCTCTGCGTGCGGGAGGGCCGGCGCCTCTGGGGGCGTTACTGGGGTTCAGACGTCGAGCAGGAGAACCTGCATTTCGAGGTGTGTTACTACAGCCCCATCGACTGGGCGATCCGCGAGGGAATCGTCAGCTTCGATCCCGGAGCCGGTGGCCGCCACAAACGCCGCCGGGGCTTTGTAGCCCGGCCCCATGCCAGCCTGCACCGCTGGTATGACCCCCGCTTCGACGCCGTGGTGCGTGACTGGCTTCCCCGGGCCAATGCGGCGCTCCAGGATGAGATCGAAGCCACCAATGCCGACCTGCCGTTCTCAGGCGGCCAGATTCCCCTGACGCTCCCCGATCCATGAGTCTGACGCCTGCCCAGCGCCGCGACCTCGATGACAGTCTTTCCTCCCGCAGCATTGCGCTCGATCCGGTCGGTTACTTCCTGATCCGAGTCGATCGGGAGGCCGGCGAGCTGGTGGTCGAGCACTACGGCAATGCGATCAACGACCAGGGGCTGGCCACCGATCCCGACACCGGGGAGGTGCTGGCCTGCCGCGGGGGCGGACCACGCCGGCCCCAGGCGACCTACCGGGGAGCCACCGCCAAGGTCCTCGGCATTGCCATCACCGAAGGGCCCGGACCCCACCCCCTCAGCCGCCTGGACCATGCCCTGTATCTGGGACGCGAGCTGCAGCGGGCCGAGCAATGCCTGCTCTCGGGGGATCCCTACGTGCAGGACTGACCAGGGTCAGCCGACGGCCTGGAGATCGGCCCTGGCCGCAGGCTCTTCGGGGGGCAAGGCCGCCAGCTGGTCGGCGATCTCGCGGGTCACGATGCTGCGGTACTCCATGAAGTGCTCGTTGTGGGCCAGCACCACCAGGAACTGCTCCAGGTTCTTGGGGTTGCTGCGGGCAATGCTCAACAACGAGCGCCAGAAGCGCCAGCGGGTGTCGCGCTTGACCCCCTGCCGCCAGATGACGATGGCCAGGGCCCGCAGATCGGTCCAGGTGGGCAGGGACGGCCGGTCTGCCTTGCGCGGATCGTAGAAGGCATGCCACTTGGGGGTGCCGAGTTTGCGGTAGTAATGGGCCACCCGATCGATGTAGGCGTTCGGTTCGTACAAAGAACAGAACGCCTGCACATATTCGTTGGCGATCTGACGGATCGGACGGGTGGGTTGGAAGTTCAGCAGATTGGTCTGGTTGACACCGCGGGCGTCGGTCTTCTCCTGAATCAGACGACCTTCCTTTTCCAGACGATGCCACAGACCCGTGTTGGGCAAGGCCTGCAACATCCCCATCATTGCCGCAGGGATGCCGGTGCGGGTCACAAATCGCACGATGCGATCGCCTGCTCCAGCGGTCTCGCCGTCGAAGCCGATGATGAATCCCGCCATCACACGGATGCCGTTGGCCGTGATGCGGTCGACCGCTTCCTCGAGGGAGCTGCGGGTGTTCTGGTGCTTGCCAGCCACCGACAGGCTCGCCTCGTCCGGGGTTTCGATGCCGAGGAACACCGCCTCGAAGCGGCATTCCGCCATCATCTGCATCAGCTCCTCATCGGAAGCCAGGTCCACCGAGGCCTCGGTGGCGAAGCTGAATGGATACCCCCGTTCGCTCAGCCAGTCCCGGAGCGCCGGCAACAGCAGTTTGGCGTTGCGTTTGTTGCCGATGAAATTGTCATCGACCAGAAAGATGGAACGGCGCCAACCCAGTTCGTACAGCCGGTTGAGTTCGGCCAGCAACTGTTCGGGCGTCTTGGTGCGGGGTTTGCGGCCATACAACACAATGATGTCGCAGAATTCGCACTGGAATGGGCAGCCGCGGGAGAACTGCACGCTCATCGAGTCGTAGGCGTCGAAATCGAGCAGATCGAACCGTGGCACCGGAGTGGCCGTCACGTCCGGCTTCTCTCCATTGGCACTGAAGCGACCGCTGCGGTCCCCCCGCTCGATGGCCTCGACGAACTGGGGGAGGGTGATCTCCCCTTCATCCAGCACCTTGAAGTCGGCCAGTTCCAGCTCCGGCGCATCGGGAGTGGAGCTGGCGAAGGGGCCTCCCACGGCCACCGGCAGACCCCGACGCTTGGCCTCGGCGATCTGCACAGCCATGTCGGCCTTCTGCACGATCATCCCCGAGATCACCACCAGCTCGGCCCAGTCCCACTCCTCGGAGGTCACATCACGGACGTTGCGGTCGACCAGCTTCATCTCCCACTGCTGGGGAAGCAGGGCCGCCACGGTCACCAGCCCCAGGGGGGGCAGCAGCACCTTCCGGTTCACCAGTTCCAGGATCTTCTCGTAGCTCCAGAAGGTCGGCGGGAACAGGGGGTATACGAAGAGCGTGCGCATGCCCAGGGCTCGGTGGCGCGGACGCCGGGTTGGAGCACGTTAGTCGGTCTCCGCCGGAGACGGTGCCGCCTCTGCTGTAATGGCTGCGCAGCCATTCGTTTGACGCCATGGGCATCGCTCTCTACTTGGGTCTGGTGGGCGGAGCCCTGGCCACCGCCGTTGTTCTCTCAACGGTGCTGCGCACCATCCGACTGATCTGATCTGATCTGATCTGACGGTCGTCCTCAGGGCGCTGGAGGCAACCGTCGCCGGGAGCGTTGCAGCAGCTCTGCTGTGGCCAGGGCTGCGCCGACCGATCCCAGCAGGGTGAAGGTGGCCGCCAGCCCGATCCGCAGGGTCAGCCCCGCCGCCAGCAGCCCGCTGAGGCCGCCGCCGCCCAGAAAGGCGATCTGGCCCAGGCCGGCCATGCGCCCGCGCAACACCTGTGGGGCCGCCACCTGGGTGACCAGATTGCAGCCCGACAGCAGCACCGCGGTGCCGGCCCCGATCAGGTAGGCCATCGCCAGACCCCAGCCCTGGCCTCGTCCCAGGCCCATGCCCATCTGGGCGACGGCGGTCAGGAGGGCGCTGCTTCCCAGCAGCAGGCCGGGCCGTCGGCTGAGGGGACCGCTCCAGCGTTGCAGCACCACGCCGCCGCAGATGCTGCCCGCCGCCACCACGCTGGTGAGCAGCCCGAGGTCCGAGGCCCGGGGGCCCACCACCGTGCGGGCCATCAGGGGGGCCAGGCCCGGGTGAAAGAAGCCCACCAGGCAGAACAGGCCGGTGAAGGCCAGCACGCGTCTGAGGTCTGCGCCGCAGAGGCGCCAGGCTGCCCCAAGGCTGGTGCCATGGCCGGGCCGGCTGCGTTCCTCCCGCCCCCGGTCGGGTCGCAGCAGCAGCAGCACCGCCAGGATCGGCAGCAGATAGCTGAGGGCGTCCAGCAGCAGGGCGAGGGCCGGTCCGGCCAGGGTCACCAGCCA
>CAMASU010000237.1 GCA_945861105.1 Synechococcus sp. UW140 | reverse complement strand
GGCTGGTTCGGCCTGCGCCAGCGCCAGCAGCGGGCCGAGCGGCGGGACATCAGCGCCTACACCACCGTTGTTCGCGAAGGCTCCCTGCCGGGCATCGTCACCGCCAGCGGTGAGGTGGGGGCCCTGGAGCAGGTCAACATCAGCCCCAAACAGCAGGGCCAGCTGCTCAGGCTCTTCGTCGATGAGGGCGACACCGTGGCCGCCGGCCAGCCCATCGCCGAGATGGACCCGAGCGACACCAACAACCGGCTGCAGGAGTTGAAGGCCCTGCTCGAATCGGCCCAGATTCAGCGCGACAAGAGCCGCGGCGAATTCGAGCGCCGCCGGCAGCTGTTCGACCAGGGGGGCCTGAGCCGCGATGACCTGTTGCGCTTCCAGGCCGCCTACGACAACGACGAGCGGGCCGTGATGGCAGCGGGCCAGAGGCTGGCCCAACGGCAGGTGCTGCAGAACGACCTGATCGTCCGTGCCCCCTTCGCCGGCCGCATCACCAACCGTTACGCCGACCCCGGATCGTTCGTCACCCCCACCACCGCCGCCTCCGCCACGGCAGGGGCCACCAGCTCGTCGATCGTCGAACTGTCGAGTGGCCTGCTGGTCAAGGCCCGGGTGCCCGAAAGTGACATCGGCCGCATCCGCCTGGGCCAGCAGGCCCGCGTGCGCGTCGACGCCTATCCCGACGATCGCTTCCCGGCCGTGGTCGACCGCATCTCCCCCCGGGCCGAGAAGACCAACAACGTCACCAGCGTCGAGGTGCGCCTGCAGCTGATCAATCCCCCCGCCGACCGCCTGCGGATCGGCATGACCGCCGATGTCGACTTCGACGCCGGCCAGCTGCCGCCGAAGCCGGTGCTGCCCACCGTGGCCGTCGTGACCGAGAACGGCAAGCCGGGGGTGCTGGTGCCAGGCAAGGACGGCCAGCCGAAGTTCCGTGAAGTGGTGCTGGGCAGCAGCAGCGGTCGCGACACCCAGGTGCTGCAGGGGGTGGGGCCAGGGGAGCGGGTGTTCCTCGAACTGCCCCCCTGGGCTAAGAAGCGGCGCGAGAGCTGATCCAGGCCGCGCAGGCCGCCACGATCTGGGTGCTGGCGGTGCCGTCACCGAAGGGGTTGTGGGCCCGGGCCATGGCCTCGTAGGCCTCGGCATCCTCGAGCAGGCGGCCGGCCTCGCGCTCGATCGCGTCGGCATCGGTGCCGATCAGCCGGGCAGTGCCGGCCTCCACGGCCTCGGGCCGTTCGGTGGTGCGGCGCAGCACCAGCACAGGCTTGCCGAGGGATGGCGCCTCCTCCTGCAGACCGCCGGAGTCGGTGAGCAGCAGGGTGCAACCGCGGATGGCCGCCACCAGCCGGTCGTAATCCAGCGGTTCCGTGAGAAACACGCGGGGATGGTCCCCCAGCAGCTGCTGCAGCGGTTCACGCACGGTGGGGTTGCGGTGCAACGGCAGCAGCAGCGCCGTGTCGGGGAACCGCTCGAGCAGGGCCAGAAACCCCGTGGCGATGGACTGCAGCGGCGGGCCCCAGTTCTCCCGTCGGTGCACCGTGGCCAGGATCACCCGCTGCCTCGCCCAGTCGAGGCCGGGCACATCACAGGCCGGCGCCGCGGCCGCCATCTGCAGCAAGGCGTCGATGACGGTGTTGCCCGTGATGTGAATCTCCCCCAGCACCCCCGAAGCGCGCAGGTTGGCCGCCGAGGTGGCCGTCGGCGCAAAGTGCAGCTGGGTCAGCTGCGAGATCAGCCGACGGTTGGCCTCCTCTGGGAAGGGGTCGAACAGATCGTCGGTGCGCAGACCGGCTTCCACGTGGCCCACCGGAATGCGGTCGTAGAAGGCGGCCAGAGCGGCGGCAAAGGCCGTGGTCGTGTCGCCCTGCACCAGCACGAGGTCGGGGCGGTGCTCGGCGAATTCGAGCCGCAGCCCCTCGAGGGCGGCGCAGGTCACGTGGGTGAGGGTCTGGCGCGGGGCCATCAGGGCCAGGTCGGTGTCGGCCTGCAGGCCGAACAGCTCCATCACCTGGGCCACCATCTCGCGGTGCTGACCGGTGAGCACCACCCGGGTGGCAAAGAGCGGCGAGGCCTGGAACGCCCGGATCACCGGGGCCATCTTGATCGCCTCCGGACGGGTGCCGAGCACCAGCGAGACACGGGGGAGCGAAGCCAAGACAACGGGCGCAGCCAGAGGGATCCTAGGGATGCCCGGGAGCGGGCCCCCCTTGCCTGACTGCCATGGAGCTGCCACCCCTGCCACCCCCAGCCCAGGCAGGCCAGCCCGACAGCCTCGCCGCCATCGTCGAGCTGGCCCGCATCCAGAATTTCTCGGATGTGCACCTCGGCGTCGGCGAGGAGCCGCGGTTCCGCAGCCGCGGTGACATGGTCGGCACCGGCTGGCCCGTGACCGATGCCGCACGGTTCAGCGGCTGGGTGGGCGAGATGCTCGACCCCGAGGCCCAGCAGCGCTTCCAGCGCGACAAGGACTTCGACGGGTCCTTCGCCTTCGAGCGGGTGCGGGTGCGCATCAACCTGCTCGAGAGCCTGCGGGGTCCGGCGATGGTGCTGCGGCTGATCCCCGGCACCATCGCCAGCCTCGAGGAGCTGCAGCTGCCCACGGTGCTGCAGGACCTCGCCGCCCGCCCCAAGGGGCTGGTGCTGGTGACCGGCCCCACCGGCTCAGGCAAGAGCACCACCCTGGCGGCAATGATCGACTGGATCAACCGCACCATGGCCCGCCACATCCTCACGATCGAGGACCCGGTGGAGTTCGTGCACGAGAGCCGCCGCTCCCTGGTGCGCCAGCGGGAAGTGGGACGCCACACCCTTGAGTTTCACAACGCCCTGCGGGCAGCCCTGAGGGAGGACCCCGATGTGATCCTCATCGGCGAGATCCGCGACGGTGTGACCCTCACCACGGCCCTGGAGGCCTCCCAGACCGGCCATCTGGTCTTCGGAACGCTGCACACCAACTCGGCCGTGCGCACGGTGGAACGGGTGCTGGGGATGGTGCCCCCCAGCGACCAGGAGAGCCTGCGGCGGTCGCTGGCGGAATCCCTGCTGGGGGTCGTCGCCCAGGGCCTGATCAAGACAGGCGATGGCCGCCGCGCCGCCTTCCACGACATCCTGATCAACACCGAGGCCTGCCGCGACTACATCCAGCGCGGCGATCTGGATGCCGTCGAAGAGATCATGGAACGCAGCGGTTTCGATGGCATGGTGACCGCCAATCAGTCCCTGCTTGCCCTGGTGGAAGCCGGCCGGGTCGAGGGACCCCAGGCTGTGGCCCAGAGCCTCAGACCGAACGAGCTGGCCCAGGCCCTACGCGGTCGCCAGTAGGCGCACCAGCACAAGGGACATCAACGCCAGGGACAGCCCCAGCATCGCCAGGCGACCGTTCCAGATCTCGGCCTGGGGGGTGAAGCCCCGGCGCCAACGGTTCAGCTCCTGCCGATCGAGGGGGTCCGCCGTCACAGGGGCCTCGGGGGTGGCGGTGCCGGCTTGCTCGCGGGGCATCGGAGGTCCTAATTGATGGCGCCATGTTAGGCGGATTCAACGGTCAGAACGGTGCCGATCCGTACAGCCGGTCGGCCTGCTCAAGGGGCAACCGGGGCGCCACCCCCAGGTCGAGTGACGA
>CAMASU010000236.1 GCA_945861105.1 Synechococcus sp. UW140 | reverse complement strand
CGCCGCCGGCGGCACCAGCGACGATGCCACCCCGACGCTGCGTGGCACCGTGGCGGCGGCCCTCGGCCGCGGTGAACAGGTGGTGGTCTTCGATGGCGCCCAGCGGCTGGCCGTGGCGACGGTCAATGCCACCACCCGCACCTGGAGTGCCACCCTCGACCTGCCCGCCAGTCCCGGCCGCGACCTGGCCCTCACGGCCCGGGTGGTGGATGCCGCCGGCTGGATGGGGCCCGCCAGTGCCCCGCGATCCTTCCGCCTCGACACCCAGGGGGACTGGAGCTACGACTGGGCAGCGGCGGCCCCCCTGGCCGGTGCCCCTGGGGTGCAGCTGGCGCAGGTGACGGTGCCAGGGGTGCGGCCCCTGGCGGCCACCTGCCTGCGCATCGACCTGGCCACCCCCGGCCTGCGCCTGGCGAGCACCGGCCGCATCGATGGCTGGCTCGACGGCCAGCGCGAGACCCTCACCCAGACCAGCCAGGGGGCCGTGGCCGCCAGTCGGGCCGGGGCCAGTCCTCTGGTGGCCGCCGTCAACGCCGATGGCTTCCGCCTCACCGACGGCAGCCGACCGGTGCCCACCGACCTGCGCGGGCTGGCGGTCAACGCGGGGGTGCTGGTCAGTTCCGGCAGCGGTGCCACCACCGCACCGGTGTTTCTGCGGGATCCCCTCAGCGGGGCCCGCATCCTGCCGATGGCCCCCGCCGGTCTGGACCCGGCGGGGTTGGAGGTGGCAGTGGCCGGTTTCAGCCAGGTGCTGCGCCAGGGAATCGTTCAGGGCGATGCCCTCACCCAGTCGGCCCGCACCGGTCTGGGGCTGAGCGCCGATGGCCGCCAGCTGCTGCTGCTCACCCTGGACCGACGCATTGACCTGGGGGCCCCCGGCGGCCTGGTGGGGGCGACGGCCTGGGAGGTGGGGGCGGTCCTGCAGGGCTTCGGGGCCTGGGACGGCCTCAACCTCGACGGCGGCGGCTCCACCCAGATGGCCTGGTGGAATCCGGTCGCCGGCCAGGCGCAGGTGCTGAATGCCCCGTTGCAGGAGCGCTACGTGGGCCAGTCCCTGGGGGTGGGTTACTGGTAGGGCGCCGCCAGGTTGCGGAAGCGGGTGAACTGGGGTTCGAACAGCAGCTTGACAGTGCCGACGGGACCGTTGCGGTGCTTGGTGACGATGACTTCAGTGATGCCGCGGTCCGGGGTGTCCGGGTTGTAGTACTCGTCGCGATAGATCATCAGCACCAGATCAGCGTCCTGCTCGATCGAACCCGATTCACGCAGATCACTCAGCATCGGTCGTTTGTTGGTGCGGGCCTCGACACCGCGGCTGAGCTGTGAAAGGGCCATCACCGGCACATTCAGCTCCCGGGCCATGCCTTTGAGGCCACGGGTGATGCGCGACAGTTCCTGCACCCGGTTGTCGGGGGTCGACCCTTCCATCAACTGCAGGTAGTCGATCACCACCAGCCCCAGATCACGGCCCTGCTCGGCCATCAGCCGTCGGCAGAGGGAGCGCATCTCGAGCACACCGGCATTGGGCTTGTCGTCGATGAACACCGGCAGCTGGCCGAGGGTGTTGATGGCCTGTCCGAGCAGGGGCCATTCTTCCTGCTGCAGCCGCCCCGTGCGCAATCGGCCGCTCTCGATGCCCACCTCCATCGACAACAGGCGGTAGGTGAGCTGTTCCTTGCTCATCTCAAGGCTGAACACACACACCGGCAGATCGTGCAGCTGGGCCACGTTCTTGGCGATGTTGAGCACGATCGAGGTCTTGCCCATGGCCGGCCGGCCGGCGACGATGATCAGATCCGACCGCTGCAGGCCCTGGGTGATGGCATCGAGGTCGTAGAAGTTCACCGGGATGCCTGCCACCGAAGTGCCCAGGGAGCGGCTTTCGATCTCGTTGAAGGTGCTGGTGAGGATGGCTGCGGTCGGAGTGAGACCCGCACTGGGTTTCGACTGGCTGATGGCGAAGATTTCCTGCTCGGCCTCGTCGAGCACCTGCTCCATGGGCTTGGCCTGGTCGAAGCCGAGTCGGATGACGTTGTTGCCGGAGCGGATCAGCTGACGCCGCAGGTGCTTGTCCATCACCAGGCGGGCGACCGTCTCGATGGAGGCGGTGCTGAGGGTGCGGTCGACCAGTTCGCTGAGCCGGGCCGTGCCCCCCACCTTCTCGAGCTGACCCGTATCAGCCAGCCAGGCCCCCATGGCCGTGAGGTCAGTGGGTTTGCCCTGGCTGTGCAGCATCAGGGCCGTGCGGTAGATCTCGCGGTGGGCCCCCAGGTAGAAGGCCTCCGGCTGCAGGATGTCGGCGACCCGGCCGATGGCGTCGGGGTCGAGCAGGATGCCGCCCAGCACCACTTCCTCGGCTTCGAGGTTCTGGGGGGGCACCTGGTCGGGCAGGGCCTCGAACAGATCGGCCCCGTCCCGCCCACCGCTTTCCCGGCCCTGCCGCCGGGGACGGTCCTGTTCGGACGCGGACTGGGGCATCGAGACCATGGCTCACCGGGGGGGCGAGGGGCTCTCCATGATGGTGCCCTGGGCAGAGCTCAACTGCCGACGACCTCGAGGTTGACCTCGGCCACCACTTCGGGATGCAGCTTCACCTGCACCTTGTAGTTGCCGGTGCGGTGCACCTCGGGCACCTCGATGTCGCGGCGGTCGAGGGTGCGCTTGGTGGCGGCTTCGATGAGCTCGGCCACGTCGGCGTTGGTCACGGTCCCGAACAGCACACCGTCGCCGCCGGTCTGTTTGCGGATGGTCAGACGGCCGATGGTGTCAAGGGCGGTGCGGAAGGCCACGGCCTCGGCCTTGAGGGCCGCCTGGCGTTCGGCTTCCTTGGCCCGGCGGTGCTCCACCTGTCGCAGCACCGATGGGGTGACCGGCACGGCCTTGCCGGTGGGGAGCAGGTAGTTGCGGGCGTACCCCGGGGCCACCTCCACCAGATCACCGTCCTTGCCCAGGCTCAGGATCGATTCATTCAGGACGACTTGGACGCGCTTGGCCATGGCTGGGGACGGCGATACGGACGGCGGATGGGCGATCGATCAGCCTAGGCCACGCCCTGCCGCGACTTCCGCCGGCAGGCGCACCTGGGTGGCGAGGCCCAGGGCCCGCAGCAGCCGGATGTGCTGCCAGGTGAGGTCGATCTGCCCGGCCTGAAGGCCGTGGCGGGCGGAATGGGGGAAGGTGTGGTGGTTGTTGTGCCAACCCTCACCGAAGGTCAGGGCCGCCACCCAGGCGTTGTTGCGCGACTGGTCGCCGCTCGGATAGGCGACGCTGCCCCAGCAGTGGGTGGCGGAGTTCACCAGCCAGGTGCAGTGGTAGACCACCACCAGCCGGAGGGGGATGCCCCACAGCACCAGGGCCCAGCCGCCAACGCCGGTGGCCGTGCCGATCCAGAACAGCAGGGCCGCCAGGGGCAGCTGCAGCACCAGAAACCAGCGGTTGAGCCAGCGGTGGTAGGGGTCGCGGGCCAGATCACCGGTGAGCCGGGGCACCGAGCCCATGGCCGGGATTTCCTCGAACATCCAGCCCATGTGGCTCCACCAGAAGCCCCGCAGGCTGGTGTGGTGGTCGACCGTGGTGTCGGAGAACTTGTGGTGGTGGCGGTGGAGCCCCACCCAGTCGATCGGACCGTGCTGACAG
>CAMASU010000235.1 GCA_945861105.1 Synechococcus sp. UW140 | reverse complement strand
TGGCCGCCGCTGCCCGCCTGCGCATCACCTGGCTGCCGGCCATGGCCCGCTGCCGCGCCTGCGATCGCCGCTACCGCGTCCCCCACGGTGTGGGGCCCTGCCCGCGCTGCCACCGCGGCGGCGCAGAGCTGCTGCAAGGACGGGAGCTCCACCTGCATCGCCTCACCCTCGGCCCGTAGGGTCCGGCAGTGGCCCCCGTGGGCATGTGCAAAGACCGCACCCGCACCCTCACCCTCGGCCGCTCGCTGCTGGCCCACAACGAGGCCCTGGCTTCCGGCCTGCGGCGGCGTTTCGCCGTGGCCGGACTGCCGGTGGTGAATCTGCTGGCCTCGCCGGGGGCGGGCAAGACGGCATTGCTCGAGGCCCTGGCCCGGCACCGGGGCGGCGACGATCTGGCGGTGATCGTGGGCGATCTGGCCACCGACCTTGACGCCCGTCGGTTGCGGCAGGCCGGCCTCACGGCAGTGGCGGTGACCACCGGCCAGGCCTGTCATCTCGATGCCGCCATGGTGCAGCGGGGCCTGCGGCGGCTGGACCTCGAACGGCTGGCGCTGCTGCTGATCGAGAACGTCGGCAACCTGGTGTGTCCGGCGGCCTTTGACCTGGGTGAAAGCCGGCGTCTGGTGCTGCTGTCGGTGACCGAAGGGGAGGACAAGCCGCTCAAGCATCCCGCCCTGTTCCATACGGCCGATCTGGTGGTGATCAGCAAGGTCGATCTGGCTGCAGCGGTGGGGTTTGATGGCGCTCTGGCCCGGCGCCATCTGCGGCAGGTGGCTCCCCAGGCCCGGGTGCTTGCGGTGTCGGCGCGCACGGGCGAGGGGCTGCCGGCCCTGGTGGACGCCCTCGGGCTGGCAGCGGCTGGCCGCCGGTGAGCACCGATCAGGCGCGGCTGCTGCTGCACTGCCGCGGCCTGGTGCAGGGGGTGGGGCTGCGGCCGCTGGTCCATGGCCTGGCCCGGCGCCTTGATCTGGCGGGGACGCTCGACAACATTCCCGGTGCCGTGCGCCTCGATCTGCAGGGGGCGCGGCCGGCCCTGGAGCAGCTGTTGCGGCTGCTGCCGGAGCTGCTGGTGCCGCCGGCCCGGCTCGATGGTCTCGAGATCCGCTGGTGTCCCCCCCGCTGCCCATCACCCCGGGGGCTGCACATCGGTGCTGCAGCGACCACCGCCCTCGGCCCCGGTCTGGTGACCACGGCCCTGGCGCCCGACCTGGCCCCCTGCGGCCAGTGCCGGGCCGAACTGGCCGATCCGAAGGACCGCCGCCATCGGTATCCCTTCATCAGTTGCCGGCGCTGTGGTCCGCGGTTGTCGATCGCCGTCGCCGAACCCTGGATGCGCAGCCACACCACCCTGGCGGCCTTTCCCCTCTGCGACGCCTGCCGCCGCGAGTTCAACGACCCCCTCGACCGTCGTTTCCATGCCGAAACCATTGGTTGCAGCGCCTGTGGTCCGCGGCTGCAGCTGCTGGCGGCCGATGGCAGGGCCCTGGCGCAGGGGGATGAGTCGTGCCTCGCCGCCGCCGTCGCCCTGCTGCGGCAGGGGGGCATCCTGGCGCTGCAGGCGGTCGGTGGCTTCCAGTTGCTGGTGCCGGCGGCCGATGGACACGCGGTCGAGCGCCTGCGGCGCCGCAAGCGGCGCCCCCACCGTCCCTTTGCCGTGCTGGTGGATGATCCCGGTCGCCTGGCGGCGCTGGTGGCCCTGCCCCCCGGCGCCCTGGCGGCCCTGCACGATCCGGCGGCCCCGATCGTGCTGCTGCCCCGGCAGGCCGACCCCGGTGACCCCAGGGCAGCGGAGGTCGCGCCGCCGGTGGCGGCGGGAAGCCCCTGGCAGGGGGTGATGCTGCCGGCGTCACCGCTGCAGCTGCTGCTGGCCCGTGATTGCGGATGCGCCCTGGTGGCGACCAGCGGCAACCCCAGCGGTGAGCCCCTGTGCATCGATCCGGCCGAGGCCCGCCGGCGGCTGGCGCTGGTGGCCGATGGTTTCCTGTTCCATGACCGGCCGATCGCACGGCCCCTGGACGATTCGGTGGTCCAGCTGGTGGATGGCAACCCGGTGCTGCTGCGCCGCGCCCGGGGCCATGCCCCGGCCCCCCTGCGGTTGCCGCAGCCCCCCGCCGCCGACCGGGGCCTGCTGGCCCTCGGTGGCGACCTCAAGGCGGCCCCGGCCCTGCTGCTGCAGGGCACCGTCTGGCTGGCCCCCCACCGCGGTGATCTGATCAGTGCCGCCGTCGAGCGGGGACTGGCCGAGGGTCTGCAGGCGCTGCTGGACCGCTGGGGCCCCGGGCTTCAGGGTCTGGTGTGCGACAGCCATCCCGCCGCCATCGGCGGTCGGCTGGCCGACGAGCTGGCCGCCAGCCATCACCTGCCCCTGCGCCGGGTGCCGCACCACCACGCCCACGCCTGGGCCGTCGCGGCAGAACACGGCGCCGCTGGCCCCCTGCTGGCCTGGGCCGCCGATGGTCTTGGCTACGCCGACGGCGATGGCGATGACCACCGGCTGCGGGGTTGTGAGCTGCTGCTGCTGCAGCGGGGCCAGCCGGTGCGTCGCCTGGCCTGCCTGCGACCCCTGCCGCTGCCGGGGGGTGACCGGGCGGCGGTCGAACCGCGCCGTTGCGCCCTCGGTCTGCTGCACGAGGCGCAGCTGCTTGATCATCCCGGTGCCCAGGCCTGCCTCGGGGCCTTCAGCCCCGGGGCCCTGCCCCTGCTGCTGGCCGCCCTGGACCAGGGGTTGCAGGCCCCGCTGGCCTCCTCCCTCGGTCGCCTGTGGGATGGGTTCGCAGCGGTGCTGGGTCTGCTGCACTGCCAGACCCACGAGGGCCAGGCCGCCCTGCTGCTTGAGTCCCTGGCCGCCGGGCCCGCCGCTGCTGCCGTGGTGCTGCCATCCCTGACCCTGCCCCTGCGACCGGCGCGCTCCTGCGGCCAGCCGCCACGCCTCGACTGGCAGCCCCTGCTGCGGCGTCTGCTGGATCTGCGCCAGAACGAACGGGTGCCGATGGCCCCCCTGGCCCTGTGGCTCCATCGCAGCCTGGTGGTCAGCCTGGTGCGTGGTGCCCGCTGGGCGGCCCGCCGCCATGGGTGTCGGCAGGTGATCCTCAGCGGCGGCTGTTTCCAGAACGCTCTGCTGCTTGATGGTTGCCGCCGGGGCCTCGCGGCCCTGGGCCTCGAACCCCTCTGGTCGCAGCAGATCCCCGCCAATGATGGCGGCCTTGCGCTGGGGCAGCTCTGGGCTGTGCTGCAGAGCGCCTAGATCCGATCCAGAGACTCGGCAGCGCATGTGCCTGGCCACGGTCGGTGTGCTCGTGAGGATTGACGACGGGGCCGACGGCGATCCGCTCTGGCGGTCTGGTGAAGTGGATTTCGGCGGGGTGCGTCAGCAGGTGAGCCTGGCCTGCCTGCCCACGGCCGCCGTCGGTGATGGGGTGCTGGTGCATGTGGGCCTGGCGCTGGCCCTGGTCGACGGCAACGGTTGGTTGCCATGACCCGCCCCTGGACGCTGATGGAGGTGTGCGGGGGCCAGACCCACGCCCTGCTGCGCTGGGGCCTTGCCCAGCTCCTGCCGGCCCAGCTGCGGCTGATCCCGGGGCCGGGCTGCCCGGTGTGCGTGACACCGGCCGAACGCATCGACCGGGCCCTGGCCCTGGCGGCCCGTTCTGACGT
>CAMASU010000234.1 GCA_945861105.1 Synechococcus sp. UW140 | reverse complement strand
GCCTCGATCCGGTTGCCGTCGGTCTCCGTGCCCCTGCAGCGTCTGCTCTTCGCCGAGGGGGGGAGCCGCGTCGTGGTGGCGGCCGCGGCGGCCGATGCCGCCCCCCTGCGGTCCCTGCTGATCGACCATGGCTGTCCGGCCGAGCTGCTGGGCAGCAGCAGCGACGACGGCCAGCTGCGCCTGCAGCTCGGCAGCGAGGCTCCCCTGGGCTGGGAGGTGGAGGAGCTGCGGCGGGTGTACGAGGGGGCCCTGCCCCGACGGCTGGGGGGCACCCCCGGTGGGGCAGAATGATTAAGCGGTCATGATGAACGAGCCCGTGGCCGAGTCAGGGATCGAGCCCTTCGACCTGTTCGAGAGCACCGATGCTCCCGACCGCCCCGAGGAAGCCTGCGGTGTCTTCGCCGTGCTGGCGGCGGACGAGCCCGTGGCCAGCCTCTGCTACTTCGGTCTCTATGCCCTGCAGCACCGGGGGCAGGAATCGGCGGGCATCGCCGTCTTTGACCGGCAGAAGGTGCGCCTGCACAAGGACATGGGCCTGGTGAGCCAGGTCTTTGACCAGGACGTGCTGGAGCGCCTGCCCGGCACCCAGGCCGTGGGTCATACCCGCTACTCCACCACCGGCAGTTCCCGGGTCTGCAATGCCCAGCCCCTGGTGCTGATGACCCGCCTGGGCCCCTTCGCCCTGGCCCACAACGGCAACCTGGTGAACACCGTCTCCCTGCGGGACGAGCTGGCGATGGAGGGGTTCTGCACCTCCACCAGCACCGACAGCGAACTGATCGCCTTTGCGGTGCAGCGGCAGGTCAACGACGGTCGCGACTGGGACGAGGCGATCATGGCGGCGGCGGGCCGCTGCCGCGGGGCCTTCAGTCTGGCCATCGGCACCCCCGAGGCCCTCTATGCCCTGCGCGATGCCCACGGCCTGCGGCCCCTGGTCTTCGGTCGCCTCGGCGATGACACCGGTACCGGCTGGGTGGTGAGCAGCGAGACCTGCGGGCTCGACATCATCGGTGCCAGCCATGTCGATGACGTGGCGGCGGGGGAGCTGGTGCGGTTCCGTGCCGGAGACGCCGAACCCCTGCGGCGCCGCTGGGCGGAGGCGACCCCGCACCTGTGCGTCTTTGAGCTCATCTACTTTGCCCGCCCCGACAGCTGTTTCTTCGGTGAATCGCTGTACAGCTACCGCCGTCGCATCGGCCAGCAGCTGGCCCGAGAGGCGCCGGTGGACGCTGATCTGGTGATCGGTGTGCCCGATTCGGGCATTCCCGCCGCCATCGGCTTCTCCCAGATCAGCGGCATTCCCTTCGGGGACGGGCTGATCAAGAACCGCTATGTCGGCCGCACCTTCATCCAGCCCACCCAGGCGATGCGCGAGGCGGGCATCCGCGTCAAGCTCAATCCCCTGCGGGATGTGCTCGAAGGTCAGCGGATCGTCGTCGTTGATGACTCGATCGTGCGGGGCACCACCAGCCGCAAGCTGGTGCAGGCGTTCCGCGAAGCCGGGGCCCGGGAGGTGCACATGCGCATCAGTTCACCGCCGGTGACCCATCCCTGCTTCTACGGCATCGACACCGACAGCCAGGACCAGCTCATCGCCGCCCGCCTGGATGAAGCCGCCATCGCCGCCCACCTCGGGGTGGATTCCCTCGGTTACCTCAGCCGTGACGGCATGGTGGCCTGCGCCAGGGCCGAGGCCGGCCACTTCTGCACCGCCTGCTTCGATGGCCATTACCCGATCCCGGTGGAGGAGGGGCTGAAGGCCAGCAAGCTGATGCTTGAGCCCGCGGTGATCAGCGCTGGCGCAGCTCCTGCCGCCGCTGGTCCACCAGGCTAGGGGCCCCTTCAGGCCAGCGGGCCGAGTAGCGGTACAGCTCGGCCAGGGCGGTGTTGTGCTGCTCGCGGGCGACGGCCTCCGACTCCAGGGCCTGACGCAGCTTCTCGATGTTCTGAACCAGCGTGGTGGCGTCGTTGGCATCACCCCGGAAATTGCGGCGTCCGTTGTCCAGGGCTGCCCTGGCTGACTGCAGCTGCACGCGGGTGCTGTCCAGCAGGATCCGGCTGGTGGTGTAGCTCGCATGGCTGCTCTCCACCTGCCGCGTCACCGTGAGCCGGTCGAGGGCGGCCTGCTGCAGGGCCTGATCGGCCTGGCGCCGCAGGGCCGTGGCCTCGGCGCCCAGCACCCCGCCATCGAACAGTCGCCAGCGCCACTGCAGTCCGCCATCGAGCCGCAGGTTGCCGTTGCCGCCGCTGGTGCTGCTGCTGGGGGCCTCCAGGGATTCGAGCGAGTAGTTCTCGAGTTCCGCCTTCAGCTGACCCCGCAGGCCGAGGCTGGGCAGGTAACGGCTCTGCACCGCCCGCGCCGACCAGGACAGCCCATCGGCTCCGGCCAGGCTGCGGCGGATCTCTTCCCGCAGGGCCAGGGCTTCGGTGATGGTGGCCGCACGGTCCAGGGACCACTCGCCGCTGGCCTGCAGCGGCTCGGCCGGCAGGGCGAGATCCCCCGGGGGCAGGCTCAGCAGTTCCGCCAGCTGGGCGGCCGTTTGCACCAGATCGTCGTGGGTGCGCACGCGGGTCTGCACCAGTGCCAGTTCTTCCGTGCGCAGCTGCTCGTTGCCCCCGGCGGCGTTGGCCAGGGAGCCGGCCAGCTTGTAGAGGGTGCGGTAGGCCTGCTCGAGCTCCTGCAGCCGTTGCAGGGCGTAGTACCGGCTCTGGATGTCGAGGATCAGGTCACGGGCGGTGATGTCGAACAGCAGCTCCTGGGCCTGCTGCCCGGCCAGATTCGACCGCAGCCGCGGCGTGCGGCTGGGGTCGAAGAAGCTCCAGTCGAGGGTCAGCCGCGGCACGCCATAGGTGCTGCTGCGCAGGTTGTTGGTGATGCTGACGCCATCAAGGGTGTCGTTGCTGCTGTCGCGCTCGCGCACCCGTCGCCAGCCCACCAGGCCCGGATCATCGTTGTCGGCCAGCAGGCTCGGCGACCATTCGCGCCGGATGGCGATGCCCTGCCATTGCAGGGCCTGAAGCTGGTCGTACTCGCGGGCCAGGCGCGGCTGCCGCTGCAGCCCCAGCACCACCGCCTCCTGCAGCGTCAGCCTGCGGGCGTTCTGCTCGAGCCGATCACCGAGCCGTTCCAGTCGTTGCTTCAGGATCCCCAGGCTGGCATCAACGGCCGGGGCGGCCATCGCCATGGGTGGCTGCAGCAGCAGCAGCCACCCCAGCAGCGCCTTGCCTGCGGGGCGGCGGCGCCTAATTCGATTGGCCATCGTCGAGCAGGGGCAGCAGTCGTTGCACGGTCTCACCGGCGGGCAGTTCCAGCGGTGTTCCGGCACCCCGGCCGTCTTCGACGGGCAGGGCGTCGGTGGTGAGCCGCAGGCCGCCCCCCCTGGTCTGCACCGTCAGCAGGCCGCCGTTGTCGCAGCGCAGATCCACCAGTCGATCCTGGCGATCGCTGAAGCGCAGCCCGATCTCGCCCAGGTCGCCCCGCTGGCAGCGGCGCAGGCCGGCCACCGCGAGCCGCTTGAGCCGTCCGAGGGCACTCACCAGCAGCACCGTGCCTGTGGCCGGGGCAGCGGCGGCCCCCACGATCGTCTCCCCCGGCAACCGTCGCATCAGGGTTGGGCCCTGGGCGCTGCGGCCCATCAGCGGCACCGAGGCGTCGTC
>CAMASU010000233.1 GCA_945861105.1 Synechococcus sp. UW140 | reverse complement strand
TTGGTTCCTCCAGCTGCTGCAGCCGTCGTTTCACATCCTGCATGTCCTGCCAGGTGAGCCACTTGGGTGACCCCTCCTGGCGGGATGGGTTGCGCAGCAGATACGACGGATGGAACACCGGCAGGCACCAGCGACCGTCGAGGGGTTGCCACACCCCCCGCAGGCGGCTGATCCCCCCCTTCACCCCCAGCACCCCCTCGACTGCGGTGGCACCCGCCAGCACGATCAGGGGCGGATCCACCAGGGCGATCTGGCGCTCGAGCCAGGGGCGGCAGGCCGCCATCTCGGCCGGGGTCGGGCGGCGGTTGTCGGGCGGGCGGCATTTGACGATGTTGCAGATGTAGACATCGCGTTCACTGTCGAGGTCGACGCTGGCGAGGATCCGGTCGAGCAGCTGGCCAGCCCTGCCGACGAACGGCCGGCCGGTGTCGTCCTCCTGCTGGCCCGGTCCCTCGCCGATCAGCATCAACCGGGCCGCAGGGTTGCCGCGGCTCACCACCACGTGACGGCGGCCGGCGGCCAGGCCACAGCGTTCGCAGCGGCTGCAGGCTGCGGCAAGGGCTTCGAGGGTGGCGGCCGGGGAAGGGGAAGGGGAAGGGGGCTGGCTCATGGACGGCAGGTCACGATTCGGTAGCAGCGATGGCCGGATCGCCGGACTGGTCGGGCACACTGGTCGATCACCCTATGGCCGTACGCCAGTTCGATGAAGCTCTCGGCCCGTGCCGCGGCCCTCAAGCCCTCCCTCACCCTGGCCATCGCCGCCAAGGCCGGCCGTCTGCGGGCCGAAGGTCATGACATCTGCAGCCTGTCGGCGGGCGAACCCGATTTCGATACTCCGGCGTTCATTCGAGAGGCCGCCGCGGCAGCCCTGGCGGCGGGTGCCACCCGCTACGGACCGGCCGCCGGGGTGCCGCAGCTGCGGGAGGCGATCGCCACAAAGCTGAGGAACGAGAACGGCATGGCCGTGACGGCGGATCAGGTGCTGGTCACCAACGGCGGCAAGCAGGCCATCTACAACCTCTTTCAGGTGGTGCTGGACCCCGGCGACGAGGTGCTGCTGCCCGCGCCGTACTGGCTCAGCTACCCCGAGATGGCGGCCCTGGCCGGAGCGCAGGTGCGCCTGCTGCCATGCAGCGCTGCTGACGGCTTCCGCCTGGACCTGGCCGCCCTCGAGGCGCTGATCAGCCCGCGCACCCGTCTGCTGGTGCTCAACACGCCCAGCAACCCCACCGGGGTGGTGCTGCAGCGCTCCGAACTGGAGGCGATCGCCGAGCTGCTGCGGCGCCACCCCCAGGTGGCGGTGATGTGTGACGAGATCTACGAACATCTGCTGGCCCCGGGGCAGCAGCACCACAGCCTCGCCGGCCTGGCACCAGACCTGGCGGATCGGCTCTTCATGGTCAACGGCTTCGCCAAGGGCTGGGCCATGACCGGCTGGCGCCTCGGTTACCTGGCCGGTCCCCAGGCCGTGGTGAAGGCCGCCATCGCCCTCCAGAGCCAGAGCACCAGCAATGTCTGCACCTTCGCCCAGTACGGGGCCCTGGCGGCCCTGGAGGGGTCCCGCAACTGTGTGACCAGCATGGCCGAGCGTTTCAGCGCCCGCCGCCACAGCCTCAGCGAGGGGCTGCAGGGGTTGCCGGGGGTGCTGCTGGTGCCGCCCACCGGGGCTTTCTATGCCTTCCCCGATGTGGGGGCCTGGGGGCTGGATTCGGTGACCTTCTGCCGACGCCTGCTCGATGAGCAGGGGCTGGCCCTGGTGCCCGGGGCCGCCTTCGGTGACGATCGCTGCGTGCGGCTGTCGTGCGCCGTCAGTACAGCCACCATTGAGGATGGCCTCAGCCGGTTCCGTCGTTTTCTGGCGTCCCTGGAGGCCCCCTCTGTTGCCTGTTGAACGCATGCCGTCGATGCCCGTTGTCGCGGCCCTGTTCCTTGCCCTCGCTGCTGCTGCCCTTCCCGCCACCGCAGCACCGCTGCCGCTGCCGCTGGCCCAGCTGAGCCCCGGCCCCGCCGCCACCGCCCCGGTGCTGCGCATCAGCGCCATCCCGGACCAGAACCCCGAGAAGCTGAACCGGCTCTACGGCCTTGTCGCCGATGAACTGGCCGACACCCTGGGCCGCAAGGTGGTCTATGTGCCGATGGTCGACTACAGCGCTGCGGTGACGGCGTTCCGCAAGGGTGACCTTGATGTGGTCTGGTTCGGCGGCCTCACCGGCGTCCAGGCCCGGCTCCAGACCCCCGGTGCCCGGGTGCTGGCCCAGCGGGACGTGGATGCCGCATTCCATTCGCTGTTCATCGGCAACCGTGAGGCCACCGCCGGCCTGCAGCCGATCCGCAGCGCCGCCGACCTGAAACAGCTGCGGGGCCGCCGGTTCACCTTCGGTTCCGAGAGTTCGACCTCCGGCCGGCTCATGCCCCAGTACTTCCTCCAGCAGGGCGGCGTGAAACTGACCGATTTCGCAGGGGGCAGCCCCGGCTTCTCGGGCAGCCACGACGCCACCATCGCCCTGGTGCAGAGCGGTGCCTACGAAGCCGGCGCCGTCAATGAACAGGTGTGGACCAGCGCCCTGCGCAAAGGCAGCATCGACCGTTCCAAGGTGGTGGTGCTGTGGCGCACCCCTCCCTACCCCGACTACCACTGGGTCGCCCAGGGCAACCTCGATCGACGGTTCGGTCCTGGCTTCACCGGTCGACTGCAGGCGGCCCTGGTGGCCCTCAAGCCCACCAGCCAGCGGCGGGTGCAGATTCTCGACCTCTTCGGTGCCCGCCAGTTCGTGGTCGCGCCAGCCGATCAGTACGGCCAGATCGAGACCATCGGCCGCCAGCTGGGCAAGATCCGCTGAGCGGCCAGCGCCCGATGGAGCCCCTGCTCGAGCTGCGCCAGATCTCGCTGGTGGGCCGTGACCGATCTCCCCGGCTGCAGCCCCTGTCCCTGCAGCTGCGGGAGGGGGAACGGGTGGCGCTGCTGGGCCCCAGCGGTGCCGGCAAGAGCTCGTTGCTGGCGGTGGCCAACGGACTGCTCCCTCCCACCACGGGCACGGTGCTGTGGGAGGGGTTGCCCGCCGGTCGGGGGCGGCGGCGCCAGCGGCAGCAGGCCCGCATCGGCACCCTCTGGCAGGACCTGCGGCTGGTGGAGGAGCTGACGGTGCAGCAGAACCTGAATGCCGGACGGCTGGCGGCCTGGAGCTGGCCCCAGGTGCTGCTCAATCTGCTGGTGCCCCTCGAGACCGAGGCCTGTCGGCAGGTGCTGGCCCAGGTGGAACTCGACCCCAGCCTGTTGCCGGTGCCGGTGACGGCGCTGTCGGGGGGCCAGCGCCAGCGGGTGGCCCTCGGCAGGCTGCTGCGCCAGGGCGCGCCGCTGCTGCTGGCCGACGAACCCCTGGCCCAGCTCGATCCACCCCTGGCGGCGCGGCTGCTGCTGCTGCTGCTGCAGTTGGGGGCTGCCCCCCGGGGACTGCTGATGAGCCTCCATCGCCCTGATCTGCTGGAGGGCTTCGACCGGGTGCTGGGGTTGCGGCAAGGGCGACTGGTGCTGGACACCACTCCCGCCGCCGTGACCGCTGACCAGTGGGCGGCGCTGTACGCCAGCGGCCAGGACCCATGAATCCCTCCGCCTGGCTGCTGCTGCCTGGCCTGGTGCTGCTGCCGGTGCTGTTGCTGC
>CAMASU010000232.1 GCA_945861105.1 Synechococcus sp. UW140 | reverse complement strand
AACTTCCGCTATACCAAGGCCATCAGCCGCGAGCAGCAGAATCCTGAGGGCGGTCGCATGTACATCCAGGACCGGGTGACCGAGCATGCCGACGAGATCTTCTCGCTGATCGAAGATCCCCGCACCCACGTCTACATGTGCGGCCTGCGCGGCATGGAGCCCGGCATCGACGCCGCCATGACCTCCGCCGCCGGGCGCCGGGGGCTGGACTGGTCCCAGCTGCGGCCGGCTCTCAAGAAAGCCGAGCGCTGGCACGTCGAGACCTACTGACACGACGGGCTTGCGCCGACCTTCCGACCGCCCCCGAGGGGGCGGTTTTTTCATGGCCGGCCGTGGGGCAACCCGGGGATCTTCCGTTCGGCTTTCGGCCAACTGCCGCAACCCTCGTTAAACAAGGGCATCCGAAGCGCTCCGATGACCGCCTCGCTCACCAATCCCCTCCGCGTCGGCCTGCGCCAGGAGAGGGTCATCTCTCCCCAGTGCCTGGTGATCTTCGGGGCAAGCGGCGACCTCACCCACCGCAAGCTGGTGCCTGCGCTGTTCGAGCTGTTCCGCCAGCGACGGCTGCCCAGTGAATTCGCCGTGCTGGGCTGTGCCCGCCGCCCCTGGAGTGACGAGGAATTCCGCCAGAAGATGGAGGACGCCCTCGGCCCCCTGGCCCAGGAGGATCCGCAGGCCTGGCGCACCTTCGCCGCCGGCCTGTTCTACGAACCGGTGGACCTGCAGAAGGATGACGACGTGGTGAGGCTCAGCAAACGCCTCGACCAGATCGATCGCCAGCGGGCCACCCGCAACAACCGCACCTTCTACCTGTCGGTGTCGCCCGCCTTCTACGGCAGTGGCTGCCGGGCCCTGGCGGCCGCCGGCCTGCTGAGCGATCCCAGCCGCAGCCGGGTGGTGATCGAAAAACCCTTCGGCCGCGACTTCGCCAGCGCCCGCGAGCTGAACCGGGTGGTGACCGGCTGCGGCCAGGAGAGCCAGATCTTCCGGATCGACCACTACCTCGGCAAGGAGACGGTCCAGAACATCCTGGTGCTGCGGTTCGCCAACACCATCTTCGAACCGATCTGGAACCGCAACTACATCTCGAGCGTGCAGATCACCGCCGCCGAGACGGTGGGGGTGGAAGAACGGGCGGGGTACTACGAAACCTCCGGGGCCCTGCGCGACATGGTGCAGAACCACCTCACCCAGATGCTGGCCCTCACGGCGATGGAGGCCCCGGGCCGCTACGACCCGGAATCGATCCGCAACGAAAAGGCCAAGGTGCTGCAGGCCGCCCGCCTGGCCGACGAGCAGGAACCCTGGCACTGCTGCGTGCGAGGTCAGTACGGACCGGGCGGCAGCAGCAGCAACCCGATGCCCGGCTACCGGCAGGAACCGGGGGTCGATCCCAACAGCACCACCGAAACCTACGTGGCGATGAAGCTGTTCATCGACAACTGGCGCTGGCAGGGGGTGCCGTTCTATCTGCGCACGGGCAAGCGCATGGCCAAGCGACTCAGCGAAGTGGTGCTCACCTTCCGCGAGGCGCCGGTGCATCTGTTCGACGCCGCCGGCGGCACGCCGACGGCCAACCAGCTGATCCTGCGCATCCAGCCCGACGAAGGCGCCGAGTTCCGCTTCGAGGTCAAGGCCCCCGGTTCCGGCATGCGCAGCCGGCCGGTCGACATGAACTTCTCGTACGACGAGTCGTTCGGCGAACCCTCCGACGAGGGCTACGTGCGACTGCTGGCCGACGCCATGCTCGGCGATCCGACCCTCTTCACCCGCAGTGACGAGGTCGAAGCGGCCTGGCGCCTCTACACCCCCCTGGTGGAGCTGATCGAGCAGAGCCCCTGGCAGCTGCCGGTGTACCCCTACGAGGCCCGCACCTGGGGACCGGCCGCGGCCGACAGCCTGCTGGCCCGCGACGGTCTGCTCTGGCGCCGCCCCTGATCACGGCCCCTGATCCCTTCCGACGTCTCGCCACTGCTCTGCTCGCAACTGATCTGCCATGTCTCCCCAGCTCACGCTCCAGGCTCCCCTCGCCCTGCCCCCCCAGGATGTGGCGGCCTACCTCGGCCGTCTCTGGGAGCGGGACCACGAACCCGCCAGCGGCGCCTCGACCTTCACCCTGCTGGTGTGGGAACCGGCCTGGGTCGAGCAACATCTGGTGCGGATGGGCCGCCTCGAGGGCCCGATCACGGGCCTGGACCGGCCGGAACTGCTGCAGGCGGCCCGCGAGTCCATCCCCGTCTGCGGCCTGCCCCTCAGCACCGCCCCGCTGTCGCCTGAGCTGGCCTGGCAGCTGGGGCTGCAGCCCGGCAGCGGCGAGGCCGAGGACCTGCGGGGCCAGCACGTCGATGCCGCCATCAGCCGCCATCAGCCCCGGCGGCTGATCACCCTGGCCCCCACCCTCGACGGCCACCAGTCCCTCGAGACCCTGGTGGCGGCCTACTGCCCGCTGCCCGAGGAGGGGCCCCTGAGCGCCGTCTGCGGTGACGTGGTGGTGATGCGCGGGGGGGTGCCGGCCCTGGAGGCAGGTCTGGCGATGGTCAATCCGCTGATTCCGCCGGAACTGCCCTGCTGGGTGTGGTGGAACGGTTCCCTCGACGAGGCACCGGTGTTGTTCGACGGGCTGGCGGTGCCGCCGCGGCGGCTGGTGATCGACTCGGCGATCGGCACCCCGGGCCGCTGTCTCGACGTGCTGCAGTCGCGCATCAGCAGCGGCCAGGCCGTGAGTGATCTCAACTGGTACCGCCTGGTGCCGTGGCGGGAGACCCTGGCGATGGTGTTCGACCTGCAGGACCGGCGCGAGGCGCTGCAGAACGTGGTGCAGCTCGACATCGACGTTCAGGGTCACCAGCCGGTGCAGGGGCTGCTGATGGCGGCCTGGATCGCCGATCGCCTCGGCTGGCAGCTGGAGCACACCGCCGGCACCGAAGATGAGGGCATCAGCGCCGGCTTCCGCCGGCCCGACGGTGCCCCGGTGCGGTTCCGGCAGATGCCCGTGCCCGTCGGTCAGCCCAGCACCCATCCCGGCAGCCTGGTGGGTCTGCGGCTGGTGTGCGAACCCGCTGACCGGCCGCCGCTGTGCGTGATCCTCTGCGGGGAAACGGGGGGCTGCATGCGCCTCGAGGCCGGCGGCATGGCGCGGATGGAACTGATCGAAGAGGTGGTCGCCGCCGACATCAGCTCGGTGCAGGTCGAAGTGTCCCGCACCCTGCGCGGTGGCCACGACAGCACCAACCCGCTGCTGGCGGCCTGTACCCCCCTGGCTGCGAAGCTGTTGCCGCGCTGACCCACGGCATTGGCCCTGCTGATCGCCGCCCCCAGCAGCGGCAGCGGCAAGACACTGCTGTCGCTGCTGCTCACGGCGGCCGCCCGTCGGGCCGGCCAGGCTCCCCAGCTGTTCAAGGTGGGGCCCGACTACCTCGATCCGCAGCTGCTGGCCCATGCCAGCGGCCGCCCGTGCCGCAACCTCGACCTGCGGCTGATGGGCAGCGAGGCCGTGCGCCACACGTTTCTGCACTGGGCGGCCCAGGCCCCCCTGACCCTGGTGGAAGGGGTGATGGGCCTGTTCGACGGCGTCGGGGCCAGCCAGGAGGGCAGCTCGGCCGCCGTGGCCCGCCTGCTCGACCTGCCGGTGGTGCTGGTGGTGGAGGCCAGCCGGCAGGGGGCC
>CAMASU010000231.1 GCA_945861105.1 Synechococcus sp. UW140 | reverse complement strand
CTGGGTGACGTGAGCAAGAGCGAGCTCGTTCGCTCCTGTGGCTATGTCAGCACCAAGAAGGACGGCGGCGAACGTCTCAACTTCACCGCCTTCTACGAAGCTCTGCTCGAGGCCAAGGGTCTCCACCTGGGCGAGTCTGGCGGTGGTGGTGGCAAGGGCGGCCGCAAGCTGTCCTATACCGCCACGGTGCAGGGCAATGGCAACCTGCTGATCGGCAAGGCCTACACCAACCTGCTGAACCTGCAGCCTGGCGATGAGTTCGAGATCAAGCTTGGTCGTAAGCAGATCCGTCTGGTGCCCGCCGGCGCCACCGACGACGAGGAGTGAGCTGCGAGGGCCAGACCCCTTGCCACGACTGCTGATCTGAGGTCTGCCTCACCGCGTCTGGGTGCCACACCCCTTTGACGTTGCTAGTCAAGGGGGCAGTATGTCTTCCTCCCAGCCATGGCGGACTTCAACCTCATGACCTGGAATGTGGAGAACCTGTTTCTCCCTGGTCCCGGTGCTGATTCAGAGCGTCGTGAGCGCTTCGACCGTAAGCTCACGCAGCTGGCCGCCACCATCGACGCGGCAGGCCCTGCTTTGCTTGCACTTCAGGAAGTCGGTGAAGCCGAGGCCCTGCAAGCGCTGCAGCAACGACTGGAGCGGTCCATGCCCTTTGCAGCCCTGGCTGAACCGGATGAACGCGGCATCCGCTGCGCGGTCCTGTCAACCCTACCGTTGACGGATCGACGGCAGGTGCCGCTGTTTCCGGCCCTGATTCGACCGGTGCAGACCCGGGATCCGGTGTTTGACGACCCGGACACCCCTGCCGTCGACGAATCGCTCACCAACCGCCTCAGCCGTGCGGTTCAAGAGGTCACCGTCCTCATTGAGGACCAGCCTGTGACCGTGCTCAGCTGCCATTTCAAATCGAAGCTCATCCGCTACCCGCGCCTGCGAGGACGCGCAGGCGGTAGCCAGTTTGAGCCCAACGACGAAAACGAACGCTACCGCTATGGAGCGTATGCCCTGTACCGACGGACAGGAGAAGCGATGGCTGTGCGCGACCGGGTGAACCAGATTCTTGAGGGGGGCACAGGGCGTGACCGTGCTGTCGTGGTGTGTGGTGACCTCAATGATGGGCCTGATGCTGCCACCACCCAGCTGCTGCAGGGTCCCAGTGGATCAGAACTGTTGACAGCTGGGTTCCGCACGGGGGATCGCGGTGATGGGAGCCGGCTGTGGAACCTGGCGCCGTTGCTGAATCGCGACAGTGCCGGCAATCCACCGTCCACACCGCCCTTCAGCCGTCGCTTCAGGGATCGTGGTGAACTGATCGATCACATCTTCGCCAGCTATCGGCTGGTCAATCCAGACAATCTGCCAAGGGTGGTCACCATCACTGCGGGCGGGGCACTGCCGTCGATCAGTGAGCGGCCCACCGAACGTAGCCAGGAGGCGGTCTCTGACCATTCAGCCTTGCTGGCCAGCTTCCGCCTCTGAGATCCCCGGGAGCCCGATCTGTTGCAACCGTCGGCTGAGCAGCAGCAACCCCACCACGGTGGTGGCCGTGACCATCAGCACCAGCGACGAGAACAGGGTCGGGCTGATCAGGCCTGTGTCGAGGGCCATGGAGGCAAAGACCAGGCCAGGGAGCCCCCTGGGAATCAGCCCGAACATCACCACCTGCCGGTCGACGCCGGCGGCCCTGTCGGCGGCACCGATGCCGAAGCCGCACAGCAGCTTGCAGATCACGCCGACCACCGTGAGCAGTAGCGCCAGACCCCAGGCATGGGGTTGCAGCAGGCTGGCCCCATTGAGCCTGAGGCCGACACTGATGAAATAGATGGGCAGGAAGACATCCGTCAGCAGTCGCAACTGCTCACGCAGTTGACGTTCTGCCGGATCCTGCGCTCCGAAGGTCGCCAGGCGGTTGAGCAGCACTCCACCCCAGAGGGCCCCCAGCAGGCTGGTGAGCTGCGTGGTTTCGCCGATCCAGCTGCAGCCGATCAGCAGCAGCAACACCCCGAGCACCCCTGGCTGCCAGGGGCCTTGGGTCTGCCGCCACCAGCGGCTGAGGGGCAGGCTGAGAAGCACCAGGGCCAGGCCCAGGGGCAGACGCAGGCCTGCGACGGGACTGGCGGCACCACCAGGGGCTCCGAAGGCCAGGGACAAGGTCAGCAGGCCGATGGCCGGCAGGTCATCGAGCACCGAGACCCCCACCAGCAAACGGCCGGAGGGACTGTTGAGGGCACCGGCGTCGGCGAGGGTGCGCAGGGTGACACCGGTGCCTGTGGCGCTCAGCACCGCCAGAACGAGCACTGTGGTGGAGGTGGTCAGCCCAAGCTGCTGCTGCAACGGCCACCAGGCCAGCAACGGCGTGAGGGCCGAGACCAACACCGTGCGCAGCACGGCACGGGGTCGGGAGTGTCTGAGGTCGCCACTGACCTCGAGGCCCACCTGAAAAAAAAGACTGAGAACCCCCAGCTCGGTGAGACCGGCCAGGGGTTGAATGCGTTCAAAGGGAAGGATCGTGTTGCCGAGCACGGCACCGATCAACAGTTCCAGCACGATGGCCGGAATTGCCCAGCGGCTGAGGCTTCGGGCTGTGAGGCTGGCCAGCAGAGCTCCCAGCAGCAGCAGCAACAGGGAGGACAGAAGAGTCGGAGCCACAGCAGAAATCAGCCACAGTCCACTCTGGGGCCGTGGCCGATGCGCTGTTCAGCTGCCGCCGCGACTCAGAAGCAGAAGGGCAGGAACTGGGTACGGCAGGCGGCATAACCATCCACCAGGGGGCCGAGGCCGATCTGGTGGGCGATGCCGGCGCCGGTGATGGCTTCGGTGAGGATGCCGATCACGATGCCGACCATGGCGGCACGACCGTTGAAGAGTTCAGCCGCCTTGAGCTGCTGCAGGTGAATCTGTTCGGAAGCACGGTTCTGGAACCACTTCTCGTTGGCCTGGGGGTTGCTCATGGGTTCAACGACGGGGGGATTGTGGGCGGGTAGGCAGGTCGCTGGGCCGGGTGAGCAGGTAGCCCACCATTGCGGTGAGGACAACGACGAGCCCCACGAGGGCCGCGATGGCGGTGGTGTAGTCGGTCTGCACGGGTCAGCCCAGGCCGATCTGGGAGAGGATGCCCTTGCCGGTGAGCAGTTCGGTGGCCAGACCGATCACGAAACCGAGCATGGCCAGGCGGCCATTCCAGGTCTCGGCGAAGGACACAAAGCCAAAGCGCTGATTGCTTTCCATGGAAACCTCTCGGTTGTCAACACCACTGTAACAGACCTTGACGATGACGCCCTCGGCTTTGGGTGCGGTTAACCCCCTGTCGGTCTAATGGGGGCAGCCGTGCCGCTCCGGAGCCCAGTGACACCACGACGGATCCGTATCACGGGCCTCACCCTCCGGCGCACTCTTCTCAATGCGGCTCAGCCCGGTGGCGCGTTTCTGACTGGTGAGCTGGCCTTTGCCGACGATGCCAGCGGCTTTGATTACGCCGCGGCCACCTACACATCGGCCACCAGCGGACAACAACTCACCCTGCGCTTCAGCCGCTATGGCAGCAGCTTCCGCTCTGGGCTGGTCAGCGGCACCGTGGTCAGCAGTGCGTTGCTGCCGCCCCAGGCTGCGCCAGGTTCCTGGCAGCTGACCTCGCTGCTGGTCGTCGACTGGGCCGGCACCACCCTCGACCATGCCGTC
>CAMASU010000230.1 GCA_945861105.1 Synechococcus sp. UW140 | reverse complement strand
CCACCGTCCCGAGGATGGTCTGGCGCGGGTTGCCTGGGGGGTGCTGGCCCGCGGGGGAGGCTGGCAGCGGCGGCGTTTTACCGGCGAGGGGCAGGGGGGGCAGTGGTTGCTGCCAGATCCGGCTCTGCCGCGGGAGCAGGCTCTCGCGGCCCTGACGGCGGCCGTGCTCCACGCCGATCGCGCGGGGGTTGTCTATGGCCTGCGGCTTGATGGCAGCGACGAGCCTCCGGGCCGGGGCCGCATCCATCGCGATCGCTGCCTGGCCGCCCTGGCCCTGGCGCCGTGACCAGCGCCGATCGTCTGCTGCCGTTGGCCTTGCTGCTCCTGATGCTGGTGCAGCTGCCCCTGGGACCCACCAGCCTCCTGCCTGTGCTTGTGCCGGTGGTGGCGCTGCTGCTGTGGGGGCGGCCCCTGCCGCCACGGCTGGTCCTGCTGCCGGCGCTGCCCTGGCTGCTGCTGTTCCCCTGGAGCAACCGCGACCAGTGGCTGGCGGCCGCGGTGCTCGGACTGCTGCTGCTGGCGGTGCTCCAGTGGCTGGAGGCCCGGCAGGCGGGTGCAGGACCCGACCGCCGTCGTCGCAGTGTGCTGCTGCTGCTGGTGCTCACGGCCCTTCAGGGGGTGCTTGCCCCCGACCTGCTGCCAGCCCTGGGGCAGATCACGGCCGTGGTGCTGGCCCTCGCGGCCCTTCTCGCGGGGGAGGCGGTGCCGCCGCTGCGGATGGGGCGGCTCGCGTGGATGGCCCTTCTGTTGCCGGCAGCGGCCCTGCCGCTGATGCTGACTCTCTTTCTGCTGTTGCCGCGGCTGCCGCCCCTCTGGTCCCTGCCGACGACCTCGGCCAATGGCGTCACCGGACTGTCGGAGCGCCTGGAGCCCGGCAGTCTTGCCCGGCTTGTGCGCTCCGATGCCCTTGCCCTGCGCGTGCTGCTGCCCGGTCCGCCCCCTCCACCCCGGGAGCGCTACTGGCGGGTGCTTGTGCAGGACCGCAGCGACGGCCGCAGCTGGTGGGCGGCGCCGTCGGCGCCGTTGCGACCCGCCCATCCCCGACCACGCAGCAGCGACGACGGCCCGTTGTGGATCAGCGAACCCAGCGATCTGGCGGTTCTCCCCTGGCCTGGTGGGGGCGACCCCAGTCCAGCGGCCCTGCGGATTGACGCCGCCGGACAACTGCTGACCCCGCCTGGCTCAGGCCCCCAGCGCTGGCACTACCGGTTCAGGCTCAATCGTGTGGGGTGGGAAAACGACCTGGACGCTGGGGCGACCTGGCGATGGACTCCGCCGGACCGTCTCGATCGGGCCCTGCCCGCGGATGTCAATCCACGCCTGCAGGACCTGGGTCGCACCTGGGCCCATCTTGAGCCTGCCCAGCGGCCGGAGGCCGCCCGCCGCTGGTTCCAGGAGCACGGCCTCCGCTACACCCTTGAACCTGGCCTGCTGGACCCCCTCCACCCCCTCGACGATGTTCTTTTCGAGCATCGGCAGGGGTTCTGCGAGCACCATGCCGCGGCCTTCACGGCGTTGATGCGGGCCGCCGGCCTGCCGGCGCGGGTGGTGACGGGTTACCAGGGGGGCGAGTGGTTCCCGCGGCCGGGTGGCGGCGGTGTGCTCGAGGTGCGGCAGCGGGATGCCCACGCCTGGAGTGAGGTCTGGCTGCCTGAGACGGGCTGGCGGCGGTATGACCCCACGGCCTGGGTGGCGCCAGCACGGCTGGACGCTGGCCTGGAGGCCCAGCTCGATCCCGAGGAGCGTCGCCGGTTGCGCGCCCTGCCGGTCTGGAGCCAGCTCGACAGGGCTTGGAGTCGCTGGGTCATTGGCTTCGATGCCGGCGACCAACGGCGGCTGCTGGCCGGTCTGCCCGGTCACGGCAGTCCCTGGCAGGGGCTGCTGGGCCTGGGGGCGATGGGACTGGCCGTTGGTCTGGGGGTGCTGGTGATCAGCTGCGGCCTGCCCCGGGCCACCTCGGCCGACCCCCTGCGCCGCCAGCTCGACCGGAGCTTGCGACGTTGCTCCCGACGGGGGCTGGGCCCCCGGCCCGGGGAGGGGTTGCGCCTGTGGCGCCAGCGGGTCAGTGCCGGTCGCCCTGACCTGCGGGGGCTGCTGCTGCGGATCGAAGGGCTTTACGACCGTCAGAGGTTTGCTCCGCAGCTCCCGCCACCGCCCGTGGCACGGGGCCTGCGGCGACTGGATCGTCGCCTGGCGCGGCGCCTGCGGCGCGACTGAGCATCAGCCGTGGCTGCGGGGACCGGCGGTGGCGGTGGCAGTGGCAGTGGCGGCGGGGCCGTCGGCCAGGGGACTCTGGCTGCCGACACCGGCCAGATCGGGCAGCGAACCACCGCTCTGGAGGGCCACCGCCAGCTGTTCCAGCTCCTGAGGTTGCCGGCGGCCGATCGCCTGCCCGCGGTCCTGGCCGTCGGCCCCGAACAGCTCCAGATGGGGGATGCCGTTGACCTGCCATTGCAGCAGCTGGGGTTCCCAGACCGGGTTGTCGACGTTCAGCAGCACCACGTCGAGTTCCGGATGGCGCCGTTCCAGATCTTCCATCGCCGGCGCCATCGCCAGGCACGATTCGCACCAGTCGGCATAGAACTCGACCAGGGTGGGGCGGCCATCCGCCAGGGCTTCGCTGAGGGGCGGTGATCGCCGGGCCATGCGCTCCAGGGCCGCCTCAGGACCCAGTCGCAGCCGCAGGCCCGCCAGGGCCACCGCCACCAGGGCCAGGGCCAGCAGCAGCCAGCGCAGCAGCCCCGGCAGGGCGGGGGGTGCGGGGGTCGAGGTCATGCCGGTGACGACGGGCGCTGCCATGCTGGCAGTACTGCCCCTGTGACGCGGTGAAGCGGCGCCTCACCCTGCATTTCCCGCGGGAGCTGGTGCATCAGCCGATCACCTACCGGCTGGCGGTCGACTTCGACGTTGCCGCCCGCATCATCCGGGCCCAGATGGCGCCGAACCAGCGGGGCACGATGGTGCTCGAACTCTCGGGCGACATCGACGAGCTGGCCGCGGCCCAGCACTGGCTCCAGTCCATCGGCCTCGAGATCGCTGCAGCGGGCGGTGAGATCCGCATCGACCCCGAACGCTGCGTCGACTGCGGTCTCTGTTCCGGTGTCTGTCCCAGCGGCGCCCTGAGCTGTGAGGCGCCAGACTGGCGGCTCACCTTCGACCTGTCGCGCTGCGTCGTCTGCGAGCAGTGCATTCCCGCCTGCCCGCTGGACGCCATCAGCCTGGTCCTCTGATCCGGCCCCGGATGACTGCCTTCGCCAAGTGGCTGCTGCTGCCCCTGCGGTTGCCGATGCTGCCGTTGCTTGGCTTCATCAGCTTCTACCTCGGGGTGCACTGGGGCATCGAGCAGGATCAGATCCGCGCCGCCTCGCCGGCCGGCCACTACTGGGACGAGGCCTACTGGGCCTTCACGGTGCTGCAGGTGCTGGCCCTGGTCTTCTTCTGCACGCTGCCCGACCTCGTGCTGCGGCAGGTGTCGCTGTTCATGGCCGCCAGCAAGGTGCTGACCCTGGTGATCACCCTGCTGCTGGTGGTGGTCGGTGGCATGTACCTGCTTTACATGCCGGGTTTCATTGACCTGCTGGTGCTGGCCTGTGCCTTGCTGCTGGCCCGCCTCGACCTGGTCAGGGCGCGCATCTGGCCCCCGTCCTGGCTGGCGATGGTCGGGTTCACGACCTTCATCCTCTT
>CAMASU010000229.1 GCA_945861105.1 Synechococcus sp. UW140 | reverse complement strand
AGGCCCTGGACCGCTGGGCCCCCGCTGCCGATGCGGTGCTGATGGCCGCGGCGGTGGCGGATCAGCGCTGGCGACATCCGGACCCGGTCAAGGCGCCCAAGGAGGCGTTGCAGCAGCGTCTGGCCGAGGCCGCCAGCTGGGAGGCGGTGCCCGACCTGCTGCAACAGCTGGTGGCCCGGCGACCGGCCGGCCAGGTGCTGCTCGGCTTCGCCGCCCACACCGGGGATGTGCTCAGCCAGGCCCGGGCCAAGCTGGACCGCAAGGGCTGCGACCTGCTGTTCGCCAACCCGATCGACGTCGACGGCGCCGGCTTCGGGGCAGACACCAACTCCGGCTGGTTGCTTGACGCCAGGGGGTCCGTGGAAGCCATCGGACCGGGCAGCAAGCTGGCCGTGGCCCACACGCTGCTGGACGCCGTCGCCGGGCGCTGGGGTCAGAGTGCGGGGGGGGCGGGCTCGTTGAGCAGTTCCATGAACGTCTTGAGCTGAAGCCGGGGGATGTAGGGCCAGCCGCCGCTCCGTTCCATCGATTGCAGCAGGTCGTGCAGGCCGCGGCGGTCCGAGGGCAGGCTGGCCCGGAAAGGACCGTCCTGCAGATCCCGGTGCAGCTGTTCGATGCTGCGCAGCAGCTGCAGCAGCTGCAGGGGGTCACCGCCGGCTTCAGCGGCCAGCGCCTGGCCATCCCGGTTCCACTGCTGCAGGCGGTCGTGCCACCCAGGGTCCCCGGACGTCGGTTCCCTGGAGGAAGGATCCATGGAAGGGCCGTTGCCCGCCGACTCCGGGCCGCTGGTGGCCGTCATCACAGATGTTGAGACGCGCGACATCCTATCCAGCGTCAGGAACGTGAGTTGTACGATCGCGCCAGCGCCATCGCCCGGTCCCCATGCGTCGCCTGCGTTCCTTGCTGCAGACCGCCTTCGCCCTCTGTCTGGCGGCCTGCCTCACCCTGCTCACGGCCTGCAGCGGTGACGCCAAGGCCGTGGACCGGGCCAACCTCACCTACGACGACATCCACAACACCGGCCTCGCCAACGACTGCCCGACGGTCCCCGAGAGCGCCCGCGGCAGCATCGCTCTCACGGGTGATGCCCGTTATCAGCTCCGCGACATGTGCTTCCACCCGTCGAAGGTGGCCGTGAAGGGTGAGCCGGTGAACAAGCGTCAGGAGGCTCAGTTCGTCGACGGTCGCATCCTCACCCGCTACACCTCCAGCCTGGATTCGGTCTACGGCGACCTCACCCTCGAAGGTGAGGGCCTGCGGTTCCGGGAACTGGGTGGCATCGATTTCCAGCCCATCACCGTGCTGCTCCCGGGCGGTGAGGAAGTGCCCTTCACCTTTGCCAGCAAGCAGCTGGACGCCACGGCCAGCGGCACCAGCCTCTCCACCAGCACCGATTTCGAGGGCACCTATCGCGCCCCGAGCTACCGCACCAGCAACTTCCTGGATCCCAAGGGACGGGGCCTCACCACCGGTTACAGCAGCGCCGTCGGCCTGGTGCCCGCCGGTGATGACGAGGAGCTGGTGAAGGAGAACGTCAAGCGGTACGTGGACGGCAGCGGCACGATGAACCTGTCCATCACCCGCGTCGATGCCGAGAGCGGCGAGTTCGCCGGTGTCTTCACCGCAGTTCAGCCTTCCGACTCCGACATGGGCGGCAAGCAGCCGGTCGACGTGCAGATCTCCGGGGAGTTCTACGGCCGTCTCGAGCAGGCCTGATCCGGAGCAGGCCTGCTCCAGAGCGGGGCCTGTGAGAAACTTTCCCCGCTCTGCTTGTCTGCCGTGACCGCGTATCCCCAGGCGCTCATTCCTCCCTATGGAGGCACCCTGGTTGATCTGATGGTTCCGGCGGAGGATCGCCAGGCGGTTGCCGAAGCGGTGGACCACCGCCTCGAGTGTTCCGATCGCAACGCCTGTGATGTGGAGCTGCTGGTAGTGGGTGGGTTCTCCCCCCTCACCGGCTTCCTCGGCCCCGATGACTACGACGCCGTCGTCCGGGAAGGACGACTCTCCTCGGGTCTCCTCTTCGGGTTGCCCATCGTCTTTGACACCGACCGGGACGACATCCTCCCCGGCCAGCGGGTGCTGCTCACCTACCGGGGCCAGGAGCTGGCGGTGCTCACCGTTGAGAGCCGCTGGCAGCCCGACAAGGTGCGTGAAGCCTCCGGTTGCTATGGCACCACGTCCCTGGAGCATCCGGCCGTGCGGATGATCGCCGGAGAACGGGGCAGCTGGTACCTGGGCGGTTCCCTTCAGGGTCTTGAGCTGCCCCGCAGGGTCTTCCCCTGTCGCACCCCCGCCGAGGTGCGCCAGACCCTGCCGGTGGGCGAGGACGTGGTGGCCTTCCAGTGCCGCAACCCCATTCACCGGGCCCACTACGAGCTGTTCACCCGTGCCCTTGACGCTGAGAACGTCAGTGCCGGCGGGGTGGTGCTGGTCCATCCCACCTGCGGGCCCACCCAGGAGGACGACATCCCCGGGGAAGTGCGCTTTCAGACCTATGAGCGCCTGGCCCAGGAGGTCAACAACCCCCGCATCCGCTGGGCTTACCTGCCCTACGCCATGCACATGGCCGGACCGCGGGAGGCGATCCAGCACATGATCATCCGCCGCAACTACGGCTGCACGCATTTCATCATCGGCCGCGACATGGCGGGCTGCAAATCGTCCCTCACCGCGGATGACTTTTATGGCCCCTACGACGCCCAGGACCGTGCCCGCGAGCACGCCCCTGAACTGGGCATGCAGACCGTGCCCTCCCTCAACCTGGTCTACACCGAGGAGGAGGGCTACGTGACCGCCGACGCCGCCGAGGCCCGGGGCCTGCACATCCGCAAGCTCAGCGGCACGCAGTTCCGCCAGATGCTGCGCTCCGGCGCCGAGATTCCCGAGTGGTTCGCCTTCCGCTCGGTGGTCGAGGTGCTGCGGGCCGCCTGACCCTCAGGGTCGGGTAACATTCCTTCACCTGAACCCCCACGGTCTTGGCCAGTCCGAAGCGTTGGCGTAACGCCACCCTCTACGTCCTCCTCGTCGTGGTGGTCATTGCCCTGGGCACGGCCCTGCTGGGTCGTCCCGACCCTTCGAATCTGCCGGCCACCCTGCGCTACAGCGACTTCGTCGAGGCGGTCCAGGCCGACCAGGTGTCGCGGGTGCTCATCACCCCCGACCGCCAGTCGGCCCTTGTCGTCAAGAACGACGGCGTCCGCGCCCAGGTCACCCTGGCTCCGGACTCCGACCTGCTGCCGCTGCTGACCCGCCACAACGTCGACATCGCCGTCCAGCCCAGCCGTCAGACCCCCATGTGGCAGCAGGCCATCGGCAGCCTGCTCTTCCCCCTGATCCTCCTGGGGGGCTTGTTCTTCCTGCTCCGTCGGGCCCAGTCCGGCGGCGGCAATCCGGCCATGAGCTTTGGCAAGAGCCGGGCAAGGGTGCAGATGGAACCCTCCACCAAGGTCACCTTTGATGACGTGGCCGGCATCGAGGGGGCCAAGCTCGAGCTCACCGAGGTGGTCGATTTCCTCAAGAACCCCGACCGGTTCACGGCGGTCGGAGCCAAGATCCCGAAGGGGGTGCTGCTCGTGGGGCCTCCCGGAACGGGCAAGACCCTGCTGGCCAAGGCGGTGGCCGGCGAAGCCGGTGTGCCCTTCTTCTCGATCTCCGGTTCCGAGTTCGTCGAGATGTTCGTCGGCGTCGGTG
>CAMASU010000228.1 GCA_945861105.1 Synechococcus sp. UW140 | reverse complement strand
GATCCTCGTGGCGCGGCGTTCGGGCGTCTGCACCTGCAGCGATCTGAAGGCGCGGATCCGCGGCAAGGCCGGGGAAATCGGCGAGAAGATCAAGGCGTTGCAGGGTCTGCAGGCCGAACTGTTCGGGATGCTCGACAGCTGGGAGGCCTGTGGGGGCCGCGCTGCTCAGCCGGCCCCGCCCGTGCCGTACCACTGCTGATACCAGCGGGCCATCTGCTCGATCTCCTCGCTCTGCACCTGCACCATCGCCGCCTCCAGCTCCCGCAGCTCGGGATGGACGGTGCCCCACTGGGCATGGGAGGCCATCATCACGCCCATGCGGTGGTGGGCGATCATCTGCTCCAGGAACGCCCGATCGAAATCGGATGCCGTGCGCAGGGCCTCGAGGCTGGTGGAGAACCCGGGCATTCCCCTGCCCATGCCCATCCCCATCCCACCCGTGCCGTACCACTGCCGATACCAGCGGCGCATCTGGGCGTTCTCGCGGCTCTGACTGGTGCGGATCCGCTCGGCCAGTCCCTGGATCTCTGGCCGTGTAGAGCGCTGCAGGGCCAGCTCGGCCATCGCGATCGCCCCCTCGTGGTGGGGGATCATCATCACGATGAAGTGGGCATCGGCGGAACGCTGGCCCATCGGCATGCCGCCCCAGCCTGGACCTGCTTGATGTGACCCCGGGTTGGGTGCTGCCTCCACACAACGGGTCGTGATCCCAGTCGCCATAGCAACGGCCAGAAGGCCTGCGCCAGCGGTGATCCAGACCATCGGAACCTCCCTGAAAGCCATCCTTCAGTCTTGAGCCGGCGTGCGGCAATGTTGGTGTGATTGGCCTGGGATGATGCGTCCACGCCTGCCCTAGGAACCGACCCCGGTGTTGAACCCCACACCTCGTCATGACGCTCGCGATTGATCTGAGCGACCACCCGTCACGACCACGATCACGCGCCCGAGGATCCCGCGGGGCTTCCCGCCGACGCCCCTCCTGGCCTGCCCATTCGCACGTGAGCGACCGGGCAGCTGCATTCACGATGGGAGGCAACAGGAAGGGCTGAGCATGAAGGTGATCGTGGATCTGTGCGTGGTGCCTACCGATCGAACCGATCCAGCTCCATCACTTTCACCCAGGCTTTCACGAAGTCGTGAATGAAGCGCTGGGTGCCGTCGGCCTGGGCGTACACCTCCACGATGGCCCGAAGCTGGCTGTTGGAGCCAAACACCAGATCGGCCCTGGTGGCGGTCCAACGCAGCTCGCCATTGTTTCGGCTACGTCCCTCGTAGATGTTGCCGTCGGATCCTGGGCTCCAGACCGTGGCCATGTCGAGCAGGTTCACGAAGAAGTCGGTGCTCAACACCCCAACCTCTTCGGTGAACACCCCGTGGCGGCTGCCGCCGCTGTTGGCCCCAAGCACCCGTAGCCCGCCCACAAGCACCGTTAGTTCTGGTGCGCTCAGCTGCAATTGTTGGGCGCGATCCAGCAGCAGTTCCTCGGCGCGAATCGGCAGATCGGCCCGCTGCCAATTGCGGAACCCATCAGCCAGGGGCTTGAGCGCGTTGAACCCGGCGCTATCGGTCTGTTCTGCGCTGGCATCGGTGCGGCCCGAGCGGAACGGAATGGTGAGGCTGTGGCCAGCAGCGGCGGCGGCCTGTTCGATGGCCACCCCACCGGCCAACACGATCAGATCCGCAAGCGACACCCGTTTGCCACCGGAGCTGCTGCTGTTGAAGGCCGTCTGGATGGCCTCGAGCTGCGCCAGCACCCGCGCCAGTTGCTCCGGGTCGTTCACCTCCCAGCTGCGCTGGGGCTGCAGGCGAACCCTGGCTCCATTGGCGCCGCCCCGATGATCCGAGCCGCGGAAGGTGGAGGCAGAGGCCCAGGCGGTGGCCACCAGCTCCGGGACCGTGAGCCCCGTGTCTTGAATCTGCTGCTTGAGGGTCTCCAGATCGGAGTCATCGACCAGGGGATGGTCGACCGGTGGGAGCGGATCCTGCCAGATCAACTCTTCGCGCGGCACATCCGGGCCGAGGTAGAGGACCCGGGGGCCGAGATCACGGTGGGTGAGTTTGAACCAGGCCCGCGCGAAGGTATCGGCGAAGGCTTGCTGATCCTGGTGGAAACGCCGGGCGATCGGCTCCATGATCGGGTCATGGCGTAGGGAGAGATCGGCGGTGGTCATGATCGGGGCCGATTTCAAGCCCGGCACATGGGCATCGGGGATCAGGTGCTCAGGGCGTACATCCTTGGCCACCCACTGCCAGGCACCGGCGGGGCTTTTGGTAAGTTCCCAGTCGTAGGTGAACATCATTTCGAAGTAGCCCTGATCCCATTGGGTGGGATTGGGTTTCCAGGCCCCTTCGATGCCGCTGGTGATCGTGTGCTCGCCTTTGCCGCTGGCATAGCGGTTGATCCAGCCCAAACCCTGGGCTTCCAGCGGTGCCCCCTCAGGCTCGGCTGCCAGGTTGGTGGCGGGTGCAGCTCCGTGACATTTACCAAAGGTGTGACCGCCGGCCACCAGGGCCACGGTTTCCTCCACCGTCATGCCCATGCGCGCAAAGGTATCGCGCACATCTCGGCCCGAGGCAACAGGATCGGGATGACCATGGGGCCCCTCGGGATTCACATAAATCAGCCCCATCTCCACGGCCGCCAGCGGCTGGTCCAGGGAGCCATCATCGGCGTGGCGTTGATCGCCAAGCCAGGTGGTTTCCCGGCCCCAGAACACATCGTCTTCCGGCTGCCAGATGTCGGTGCGACCCGCGCCAAAGCCAAAGGTTCGCAAGCCCATCGATTCCAGGGCAACGGTGCCAGCCAGGACGATCAGATCAGCCCACGAGATGGCACTGCCATACCGTTGCTTGATCGGCCAGAGCAGGCGTCTGGCCTTGTCGAGGTTGGTGTTGTCGGGCCAGCTGTTGAGCGGTGCAAACCGTTGGTTGCCATGGCCGGCCCCACCGCGACCATCCGCGAGTCGGTAGGTGCCGGCGCTGTGCCAGGCCAGGCGAATGAACAGTCCGCCGTAGTGGCCCCAGTCGGCGGGCCACCAGTCCTGCGAATCGGTCATCAGGGCCTTGAGATCAGCCTTCAGGGCGTCGTAATCAAGCTCCGCAAATGCCTTGGCATAGTCGAAGTCGGCACCCAGCGGGTTGGAGGCGGGATGGTGCTGATGCAGCAGGCCAATGTTGATCTGATCCGGCCACCACTGTTGGTTGGTGGTTCCGCCGGCAGCTGTGACGGCCCCAACGTGTCCACTGAAGGGGCATTTCAACTCCGACATGATTCAGGGCCCGCTGCAGCGGAAGAAGGACTCTTTCAACGTATGCAGGGAGATGCATCAGCATTTGAACCTTTGTCATTTTGTAACGAAGCTCCCTCGGAGACTGCTTTGCAGGCTGGTAACCAAATGGTCAAAAGTCGTGTCATTGTAAATTGTTAGACTGGTTGTATCTCGGCCGTTGCTCCGCTCTTTGCAGACCTGCTATTTCACCGAATACAAATTGGCTTGACCCGTGATTCCTGGCTTGGATGCAAGCCTCGCCTCTTTTGAGGCTGATTCTGCTCGACACTGATATCTGCATCCGGCACTGAACTGGATCATGCCAAAAACTGCAGCAAGAGCGGATCCAGCGACTCGACCAAGCAGCAGTTGGGCCCCAGTCGCGGCGACAGGCGCACTCACCCGCTGAGCAAGGGCAACCCCGTCAGCAGGGCACC
>CAMASU010000227.1 GCA_945861105.1 Synechococcus sp. UW140 | reverse complement strand
TGGCGGCATAGGGCTTGCTCGCCAGGCGACCGCCGTCGGCCCAGAGGCCCATGCCGAGCACGTTGGTCTGCATCACCCAGTCATGGGCATCGACGTAGTGGGCGCGGAACCAGGCCGTGGTGGCCTGGGGATCCCAGCCAGCGATCAGGGCCAGGTTGCTGAGCACCATCAATCGCTGGATGTGGTGGTTGTAGCCGCTGGCGGCCAGCTCGCCGAGGACGGTGTCGACGCAGGCCATGCCGCTCCCCCCGAGTCGCCAGAGGAAGGCCGGCAGGGGTTGCTGGGCCTCGAGGACGTTGAGGCCCGGATAGCTGGGCCCGAAATGGTGATACAGGCCGTGGGTGAATTCGCGCCAGCCAAGGATCTGGCGCACGCAGCCCTCCAGGCTGGCCAGGGGCACCGTCCGTTCGGCAGCGGTGGCCTCGAGCCGTTGCAGTACTTCATCGGGCCGCAGCAGGCCCAGGTTGAGGTATGGGCTGAGGCGGGCATGCCACAGGCTCGGCTGACCGCTGACCATCACGTCCTGCCACGGGCCGAAGTCGTCGAGGCGCTCCTGCAGGAACTGGTCCAGCACCGCCAGGGCCTGGGAGCGCGTGACAGCCCAGGTGAACGGCAGCGACCGGCCCGGCAACGGCAGGGTCTGCGCCAGACGTTCCACCTTGTCGACCACCGCGGCCGTGATCGCATCGGCGTCAAACGCCAACGGTTCCGGGGCCTGCAGCCCCCGGGCGGGTGGCCGACGGTTTTCGCTGTCGTAATTCCAGCGACCCCCCACGGGTTCACCGTCCTGCAGCAGCACCCCGAACCGACGTCGCCCCTCGCGGTAGAAGAACTCCATCCGCAGCTGACGGCGCCCCTCGGCCCAGCGACCAAAGGCGTCACGGGACCAGATGAAGTGGTTGTCGGGCAGCCAGATGAGGCGACAGGGCAGCTCGAGGGCCTCCACCGCCCGCCGGGCCGGACGGTCGGCGGGCTCCATCAGGCGCAGTTCATCCAGGCGGTGCCGTCGCACCCAGGCCGGGACGGCCTCGGCGGCACTGGGGGCCTCGATCAGCTCGACCCGATGGCCGGCGGCTGTCAGTTCGGCGGCGAAGTGACGCTGGGCACTCCAGAACAGAATCTGCTTCTGCCGGTGGGGCCGTTCCCGCAGGCTGGCCTCACTCTCGAGCAGCAGCACCGGTCCGCTGCCCACTGGCAGCGACGCCAGGGCTGCCTGACCGGCATGGAGCTGATCGGGCAGAACCCAGACACCGACGGCCACGACGGGTGGGCAACATGGGGACGATTCTGCCTCCCCCCATGGCTGCCCCCTTCGATCTGCTGGTCATCGGCGCCGGGTCCGGTGGCCTGGCCGCCGCCAAGCGGGCCGCCCGCCATGGGGCGACGGTGGCGATCGTCGAGGGGGACCGGGTGGGTGGCACCTGCGTCATCCGCGGTTGCGTTCCCAAGAAACTGCTGGTGTACGGAGCGGAATACCGGGAGCTGCTGGAGGAGGCCGGCAGTTTCGGGTGGTCGGTCCCCGACCACCGCTGCGACCCGTCGACGCTGCTGGCCAATGTGCGTCGTGAGGTTGACCGCCTCAATGCCCTGCACATCAGCCTGCTGGAGAAAGCGGGTGTCACCCTCATCCAGGGCTGGGGACGCTTCGAGGATGCCCACACCGTGGTGGCCGGCGATCAACGGCTGCAGGCCCGGCACATCCTGATCGCCGTCGGTGGCCGGCCCCAGCGGCTGCCGATCCCGGGGGGGGACCTGGGCTGGGTCAGTGACGATCTGTTCCTGCAGGAGCAGCTGCCGGCCTCGGTGCTGATCGTCGGTGCCGGCTACATCGCCTGTGAATTCGCCGGAATCCTGGCGGGCCTCGGCGTGGCGGTCACCCAGGTGTACCGGGGCCAGAGGCTGCTGCGCGGCTTTGATGCCGAACTGGTTGACGTGGTGCAGGAGGGTCTGCAGGCCCAGGGGGTCCAGCTGCGACCGGGGCTCACCCCCGAGGCGATCAGCGCCGGGTCCGCTGGCTTCAGCCTCAGCGCCGGGGGGGAAGACCTGAGGGCAGACGCCCTGCTGCAGGCCACAGGTCGGTCGCCGCGGCTGGAGGGCCTGGCCCTGGAGGCCGCCGGGGTGCACCACGATGGGCGCAGGATCCCCGTCGATGCCGGACAGACGACAAACGTGCCCCACATCCATGCGGTGGGTGACGTCACCGATCGCATCAACCTCACGCCGGTGGCCGTCGATGAGGGGCGCGCCCTTGCGGATGCGTTGTTCGCAGGGGGCACCCGCACGGTCAACCACGACCTGGTGGCCTCGGCCGTCTTCACCCAGCCGGAACTGGCCACGGTGGGTCTCAGCGAGGAGGCGGCCGTGGCCCGCCATGGTGCGGACGGCATCCAGGTGTTTCGCGCCCGGTTCCGCAGCCTGCGCCAGGCCCTGCCCGCCCGTGGTCCCCGCTGCCTGCTGAAGCTGGTGGTCGACCGCAGCAACGACCGGGTGCTGGGGGTCCACATGGTCGGCAGCCACGCCGCCGAGATCATTCAGATGGCCGCCATTGCCGTCGGCATGGGGGCCACCAAGGCCGACTTCGACCGCACCATGGCCCTGCATCCCAGCATCGCCGAGGAGTTCGTGACGATGGTGTGAGGGCTGCTGTTTCGCCAGTCGGTCGGAACCGGATCTGCGGGCTAGGAATGGGAGACAGTCTCAGACCAGGGCAGCCATGGCCCCAGCACGGATCCTGATCGTCGGCGGCGGCGCCGCCGGTCTCACGGTCGCCAGTCAATTGCGTCGGGCACGGCCAGAGCTGGGAATCACCCTGCTCGAGCCCAGTGGATTTCACGACTACCAACCGGGCTGGACCCTGGTCGGCGCCGGGGTGTTCACGCTGGAGCAGACCCGCCGCGATGAAGCGACGTTGATTCCACCGGGGGTGGACTGGATCCAGGAAGCGGCGGTGGCCTTCGATCCCGAGGCCAACACCGTCAGCACCAGCGGTGGGCGCTGCCTCGGCTACGACGCCCTGGTGGTGGCGACGGGGATGCGGCTCTGCTGGGAAGCCATCCGCGGCCTGCCCGAGGCCCTGGGCCGGGATGGTGTGTGCAGCAACTACTCCCGCGAGCATGCCGCCATCACCTGGCGGATGCTGCAGAACTTCGACGGCGGCACGGCCCTGTTCACCTGCCCCCCGATGCCGATCAAGTGCCCGGGGGCCCCCCAGAAGATCGCTTACCTGGCCGATGACGCCATCAAGCGCAAGCCCGACGTCGCCGCAGCATCCAAGGTGATCTATGCCACCGCCACGCCCGGCATCTTCGGCGTGCCCACCTATGCCGCCCCCCTGCGGCAGGTGGCGGCCCGCCGTGGCATCGATGTGCGATACCAGCATGTGCTCAGCGAGGTGCGGGCCGACAGCCGCGAGGCGGTGTTCCAGGTCAAGGACGGCGACAGCAGCCGGGAGGAGGTGATTCCCTACCGCCTGCTGCACGCGGTGCCTCCCATGGCCCCTCCCGCTGTGGTGGCCGAGAGTCGCCTGGCGGGCCCCGGGGGCTATGTGGAGGTGGACCGGTTCAGCCTGCAGCACCTGCGTTACGCCAATGTCTTCTCCCTGGGGGACGTGAGCGGCATGCCCAATTCCAAGACCGCAGCCGCGGTGCGGGCCCAGGCACCGGTGCTGGTGACCAATCTGCTGGCTCTGCTCGATGGCCGCAGCGGCC
>CAMASU010000226.1 GCA_945861105.1 Synechococcus sp. UW140 | reverse complement strand
GCCCCGGCCGCCCGCGGGGGCAGCCATGTCGTTCCTGACGGACTGGGGGGCCTGCGGGGCTGGCCGACGGAGGCGCCGCCGGCGGCGGCCGCCCTCGATGCCGACCAGTGCGGCCGCCTCTGGGACCGCAGCCTTGAGCTGCTGCGCGGCGCCGGCCTGAACGATCTCAGCGGTCCGCCCCCAGCTCCTGGAACGCCAGGGGCTGACGGTTCTCAAGGCTGACCCGCCACACTCGGCCCCCCAGGGCCAGCAGCCCCCTCACCAGGGCGGCCCCGTCACCCTGGGCGATCCAGCGGGCCTTGAGGGCCGGCAGGGTGTCGAGCAGGCAGTCCATCGGCACGGTGGCCAGCAACAGGCTGTCGTCGGCTGCAGCCCTGCGCAGGGCACCCGCTTCACTGCGCTGCCACACCCGCACCAGCAGCTCGAGGGCCTGACGGCGGCCGGCTTCGCCGGGGTCGGCTCCGTCTGCGGGGGCCTCGGGCAGGGAGGTGCCCTGCAGGGGCAGGGCCCGACGGCCCTCCTGCTCGAGCAGGGCCAGGGCGATCAGGTAAGGCGCATCGGCCATGGGGTGACGGCTGGGGGTGGGGGCTGCCCATGCTGCTCCCCGGCCGCCGCGGGGGTGCGGCAGGGGCCCTCCGTCAGCGGCGACGGCCCCTAGGTGTGGAGCAGCTGGTGTGCCCACGATCTGGCCATGGCCCCCGAGACACCCTTTCCCCAGCCCCCCGGCAGGCTGATCGAGGTGCTGCACCAGCGTCAGCAGCAGCACGGTCACCTGTCCCGCACCACCCTGGCGATGGTGGCCCAGGAGCTGCGGCTGCCCCCGGCCCATGTCTATGGCGTGGCCAGCTTTTATCACCTCTTCCGCCTCACACCGCCGACGCCCCACCGCTGCGGCATCTGCTTCGGCACCGCCTGCCTGCTGCGGGGGGCCGCCGCCCTGGCCGCCGCCCAGGCGCAGCGGCTGGGGGTGCGTCTGGATGATCCCGCCGGCGATGGCCTCTGGTCGCTTGAAACGGTGAGCTGCCTCGGGGCCTGCGGGCTGGCCCCCGTGCTGGTGATGGATGGTGTGCCCCGGCGGGCGGAGGCGCCATGAGAGACGGTGAGACGGCCCCCGTGCAGCTGCGGCTCTGCGATGCCAGTGGCTGCCGCGCCGCCGGCGCCGGCGCCCTGGCCGCGGCGCTGGGCGCAGCCCTCGAGGGTGGTGGGGGCCAGGGACCGCGACCGCGTCTCAAGCCCGTCGGCTGCCTGCGCCTCTGCAGCCATGGGCCGCTGCTCGCCCTCGACCATGGTGGCGCCAGCGCGCTGTACGGCGGCCTGACGGCCGAGCAGGTGCCGACCCTGCTGGCCATCGCCTGTAATCACCCTGGCGGTCACGACGGCGATCGCGACCCCCGCCGGCGGGCCCTGGAAGCCCATCGCCTCGACAGCCACCATCCGTTCTTTGCCCTGCAGCACCCCCTGGTGCTGGAAACCTGCGGCCTGGTGGATCCCACCGACCTCGACGACGCCCTGGCCCATGGGGCCTACCGGCAGCTGCAGCGGCTGCTGGCGACGGCCACACCGGCCCAGGTGCGTGCCGAGGTGCGTCGCAGCGGGCTGCGGGGCCGCGGGGGCGCCGGCTATCCAACGGGCCTGAAGTGGGACACGGTGGCCCTGCAGCCGCCAGCACCACGGCTGGTGGTGGCCAACGGGGATGAAGGAGACCCCGGGGCCTTCATGGACCGCAGCGTCCTCGAGGGGGATCCGCACCGGCTCCTCGAAGGTCTGGCCATTGCCGCCTATGCCGTCGGCGCCCGGCATGGCTACATCTATGTGCGGGCCGAATACCCGCTGGCGATCGAACGGCTGCTGCGGGCCGTGGTTCAGGCCATGGAGCGGGGGCTGCTGGGGCAGGCAGACCCCGCCACCGGCTTTGCCTTCGTCCCCGAGCTGCGGGTGGGGGCCGGTGCGTATGTGTGTGGCGAGGAAACAGCCCTGCTGGCCTCGATCGCGGGCGGCCGCGGCATCCCCCGGCAGCGCCCCCCGTTCCCGGCCCAGGCCGGCCTGGCGGGTTGTCCGACCCTGATCAACAACATCGAGACCCTGGCGGCCCTGCCCGCCCTGCTGCGCATGGGCGGTGAGGCCTATGCCGCCATCGGCCCGGCGGCCTGCCCCGGCACCAAGGTGTTCTCGGTGTCCGGATCCGTCGTGCGCACCGGTCTGGTGGAGGTGCCGATGGGCATCAGCCTGCGCACGGTGGTGCAGACCATGGCCGGCGGTGTGCCGGGGGGGATCGGCGCCGATGGCGGCATCAAGGCGGTGCAGACCGGTGGACCCTCGGGTGGTTGCCTGCCGGCCGCCCTGCTCGACACTCCGATCGACTACGAGGGCCTGCGGGCCCTGGGATCGTCCCTCGGCTCCGGTGGTCTGGTGGTGCTGGACCACAGCTGTGCGATGCCCGAACTGGCCCGCCATTTCATGGCCTTCTGCGCCGGCGAGAGCTGTGGCAAGTGCATCCCCTGCCGGGCCGGCACCGTTCAGCTCGCCGATCTGCTTGAGCGGCTCATGCAACGCCGCGCCACGGCCGCCGACCTCGATCTGATCGAGCAGCTGGCGGCGGTGGTGCAACGCACCAGCCTCTGCGGCCTGGGGCAGACCGCCCCCAACCCGCTGGTCAGCACCCTGCGCCATTTCCGCCACGAATACAGCGAACGGCTGCTGCCCGACGAGCCATGGCTGTCGTGACCCTGCAGGTGAATGACACGACCGTGGCGGTGCCGGCCGGGGTCCCGCTGCTGCAGGCCCTGGCGGCCGCCGGCGTGGCCCTGCCCACCCTCTGCCACCATCCACGCCTCAGCCCGGTGGCCGCCTGCCGCCTGTGCCTGGTGGAGCTGGAGGGTGCGAGCCGGCCGCTGCCCGCCTGTGTCACCGCCGCAGCCGAGGGCCAGCGCCTGCGCACCGACACCCCTGCCCTGCAGGCCGGCCGCCGCCTGATCGTCGAGCTGCTCTTCGCCGAGGGCAACCACCCCTGTGCCGTCTGTGTCGCCAACGGCGACTGTGAGCTGCAGGATGCGGCCCGCCACGTCGGCATGGACCTGGTGTCGGTGCCGTACCGCCATCCGTCGCGACAGGTCGATGCCTCCCATCCCCTGTTTCTGCTCGATCACCACCGCTGCATCCTCTGCAGCCGCTGCGTGCGGGTCTGTGACGAGATCGAGGGGGCCCATGTGTGGGCCATGGCCAACCGCGGCAGCGCCACACGCCTGATCGCCGGCCTGGATCAGCCCTGGGGCACGGTGGACAGCTGCACCTCGTGCGGCAAGTGTGTGGCCGTCTGCCCCACGGGGGCCCTGGTCGCCCGCGAGGACGTGCCGCTGGGCCGCTGGCCGACCCCATGAGCGCCCCGCGGCTGCGGCTGGCCACCGTCTGGCTGACAGGCTGCAGCGGTTGCCACATGGCCTTCCTCGACCTTGACGAGGTCCTGTTCGCGATCGCGGAACGCTTCGATGTGGTGCATTCGCCCATCGCGAGCGATCGCAAGGTCTTCCCCGAGGCGGTCGACGTCTGTCTGGTGGAGGGGGCGGTGGCCAGCGACGACGACCTGGCCATGGCACGGCGTCTGCGCTGTCGCAGCCGGCTGGTGGTGGCCCTGGGCGACTGTGCCATCAACGGCAACGTCACGGCCCTGCGCAACCAGCGGCCCGACGCCCTGGCGGCGATGCAGCAGCAGGG